>JAUNBX010000027.1:0-15411 GCA_030526875.1 Clostridium perfringens
GGATATAGACATATAGATGCAGCAGCAGTATATAAAAATGAAAAAAGTGTAGGACAGGGGATTAAGGAGAGCAATATCCCAAGGGAAGAGTTATTTATAACAAGTAAGGTATGGAATACTGAAAGAGGTTATGAAAGTACATTAAAAGCCTTTGAAAAAACAATAGCAGATTTACAATTAGACTATCTTGATTTATATTTAATTCATTGGCCAGCCTCTTCTTCCAAGTATAAAAATTGGGAAGAAATAAACATGGAAACTTGGAGAGCAATGACTGATTTATATAAAGCAGGTAAGATTAGATCAATAGGGGTTTCAAACTTTTTGCCACATCATTTAGAAGCTTTAGTAAAAACAGAAATAGCTCCTATGGTAAATCAAATTGAGTTTCATCCAGGGCAAATGCAAAAGGAAGTAGTAGATTATTGTAGAAAACACAAAATACAAATAGAGGCATGGAGTCCTTTAGGAACTGGTCTTATGTTAAAAAATGAGAAATTAAAGAAAATAGCAGAGAAGTATAATAAAAGTGTAGCACAGCTTTGTATACGTTGGTGTATTCAAAATGGAGCTATACCTTTACCAAAATCAGTAACACCATCACGTATTAAAGAAAATACAGAAATATTTGATTTTGTAATTTCTAATGAAGATATGGATACAATTAATAATATGCCATATTTAGGTGGATCAGGGTTAAATCCAGATAAAATTAATTTTTAGATAAGATAATAAGAAAAGCTATTGAAAGACAGAAGTTTTTTAATAGCTTTTTATTTTTTCACAATATAAAGGTGATATTTTCAATATTAAGAAAAATAGTTACCTATAAAATGTTGCTTTTTTTAAAATTAGCACTGACTTAAAAGATACAATTGTTGATTTAGATCTAAGTAGTAAGATATGATAAAATTAATATAAGAAAAATTTGGGAGGAATGGAGAGGAAATAATTGAAACAAGGTTTATATGAACAGGTAATAAATAAAGAGATATTAGATAAGTTAAATGGTTTAGAAAAAGAAAAGTTTATTATAGATAAAGAAAAAATAGATAAGGAAGAGGCTAAAGTAGTTTTAAGTAAGTATATCTCAAATGTTATAAGAAGATCATTAAACTACATAAGAGATAAGGAAAAGGAAGATGGTGAAAAGTTAATAAAGCAAATAGAAGCTTGTAATGAAATAATTAAAATATTAAGCAAGGTATCAGATGAAGAGGATATTAAAGAGTTTGAAATAGATAAAAATGGTGAAATATTAACATCATTATATTCAAAGGTAAATAATAAAAGGGCAATAACTAATAAAAAAGCTATAAGACCAATAACATCATTGTCACAAAGTTCATTATTTACAGGTTCAGGGCAGGAGCCAAATATGCTTGGTGAATTAAATAAAGAAATAGTATCCTGTGATTCTATTGATTTGTTAGTTTCTTTCGTAAAGTGGAGTGGCATTAGGTGCATTATTGAAAGTTTAAAAGAGGCCACTGCAAATAATAAAAAAGTTAGGATAATTACAACTTCTTATATGGGTGCTACTGATGTTAAGGCTATTGATGAACTTAGTAAACTTCCTAATACAGAGATAAAAATCTCTTATGATACAGATAGAACAAGGCTTCATGCAAAGGCTTATATGTTTAAGAGAGATACAGGTTTTACAACTGCATATATAGGTTCTTCTAATATATCTAATGCTGCATTAACTTCAGGTCTAGAGTGGAATTTAAAAATAACAGAACAAGATTCTTTTGATATTATAAGAAAATTTGAAGCTACTTTTGAGAGCTACTGGAATGATTTAGAATTTGTTTCTTATAGTAGCACAGAAGAAGATAAAAGAAGATTGCAAAGATCTTTAAAAAAGGAACAAAGGGATGATGAGAATGAGTTAAACTTTAGTTTTGATATAAGACCCTATGCATACCAAAAGGAGATACTAGAAAAGCTTCAAGTTGAGAGAAAGATATTCAATAAAAATAAAAATTTAGTTATTGCTGCAACTGGTGTAGGAAAAACAGTGATTTCTGCTTTTGATTATAAAAATTTTTGTAAAGAAAACAGAGGAAAAACTAATAGACTATTATTTGTAGCCCATAGAGAAGAAATTTTAAAGCAGGGAAGGGATACTTTTAGAGGAATTTTAAGAAATAATAATTTTGGTGAACTTATGGTGGGAGGAAAAACACCAGAAAGTTTAGATTATTTATTTGTGTCTATTCAAAGCTTAAACAGTAAGGATTTATGTAGTATAACATCAAAGGATTACTATGACTTTATAATAGTTGATGAATTTCATCATGCAGCAGCCCCTTCATATGAAAGGCTGTTAAGCTATTATAAGCCTAAAGTGTTACTTGGATTAACAGCAACTCCAGAGAGAAGTGATAATAAAGATATATTTAAATATTTTGAAGATAGAATATCTGGTGAGATAAGACTATCTGAGGCAATTGATAGGAAATTATTAAGTCCATTTCAATACTTTGTAGTTTCAGATTCAGTAGATTTATCAAAGCTTAAATGGCAAAGAAAAGGATATAATATTAGTGAATTAGATAAAGTATATACAGGTAATGATATACGTGCTAGAAATATATTAGAGAGTTTAGAAAGATATATTACTGATATAAATGAAGTAGTAGGACTTGGATTTTGTGTAAGTAAAGAGCATGCAAAGTTTATGGCTAAAAGATTTAATGAAGCTGGAATTTCTTCCTTGGCGTTAACTAATGAAAGTAAAAAAGAAGATAGAATTACTGCAAAGAAAAGGTTAGTTAGTGGAGAAATAAAGTTTATATTTGTTGTAGATATATATAATGAGGGTGTTGATATACCAGAGGTTAATACTATTTTATTTTTAAGGCCAACAGAGAGTCTAACTGTATTTTTACAGCAGTTAGGAAGAGGATTAAGGCTTAGTGAAGGGAAGGAATGTTTAACTGTTTTAGATTATGTTGGACAAGCTCATAAAAATTATAACTTTGAAGAAAAGTTTAGGACTTTAGTTGGAAAAACTAATCATTCAGTAAAAAATTATATTGAAAATGGATTTTTAACATTGCCTAAGGGGTGCTATGTCCAATTAGAAAAGCAAGCTAAAGAATATATTTTAAAAAATATAAAATCTTCATTAAATACAAAAGCAAATCTGTTAAATAAGCTTAAAACCTTTAAAAATGATACTAATTTAGAGCTCACATTAGAAAATTTTTTAATATACAACAATTTGTCTTTGGTAGACTTTTATGGTAAAAGTAAAGATAGAAGTTTTAGTAGAATGTGTGTATTAGCAGGGGAAAGAGAAGATTTTTATAATGAAAATGAGGATTTAATAACTAAAAAGTTATGTAATTTGTTTTTCATAAATTCAAGAAGATTCATAGAGTTTATGGTGAGCTTAATAAAAAATCATGATAATATTTTAGCGGTTGATTTTTCTAATGAAGAAAAGTTAATGTTAAATATGGTATATTATATTTTTTATAATGATGCTCCTAAAAAGATAGGTTTAATATCAATAAATGAAGGTATTAATAAACTCCTTAATAATAATGTTATGATGGAAGAAGTTTGCTCTATATTAGATTATAATTATAAACACATTGATTTTATAGATAAAAAAATAGATTTAGGTTATGATTGTCCTTTAGATTTACATTGTAATTATTCAACAGACTTAATTATGGCTGCATTTGGGTATTTTAATGAAGAAAAGAAGCCTGCTTTTAGAGAAGGTGTTAAATATTTTGAGGATAAAAAAACAGATATATTTTTTATAACTTTAAATAAGAGTGATAAAGATTTTTCTCCATCAACTCTATATGAGGATTATGCTATAAATGAAAGGTTATTCCACTGGCAAAGTCAAAGTAAGACTTCAGTAGAAAGTATAGCAGGACAAAGATACATTAATCATTTGAAAAGTGGCAATAAGATAGCTATTTTTGTAAGGGAGTATAAAACAAAGGAAGGCTTTACATCACCATTTACCTATCTTGGAATATGTGAATATAGAAGCCACAAAGGAAATAAACCAATTAGTTTTGTGTGGGAGCTTAATGAGGAAATTCCACCAAAGCTTATTAATAAAGCAAATAAAACAATAATTGTTTAGAATAACGGATACTTTTAATTTTAAATATATGTTATAAAATATAAAAAATAACTTATTAGACATTAAAAAATGGATAGTAAGAAAGAAAGGAGTTTTAGTGTGGATTTGGTACTTACCATACTTTCAATCACTAGAGATAAATTATGATAAATGTAGTTGCAGCAATATTAGAAAAAGAAGATAAAATATTAATAGCAAAGAAAAGGGAAGGAAAGTCGTTAGCTGGATATTGGGAGTTTCCAGGTGGAAAAATTGAAAATGGTGAAACATCAGAAGAGGCTTTAGTTAGAGAACTTAAAGAGGAAATGGATATTGAAGTTGAAGTAAATAGATATGTTGGAGAAAGTATATATGATTATGGGAATAATAAAATAATTTCACTAAAGGGACACACTGCAAAGATTATAGGGGGAGAGATAAAATTAACTGACCATGATGAGTATAGATGGGTTACTTTAAAAGAGATTAAAGGATATAAAATAGCACCAGCAGATATACCTTTAATAAATTTTATAGATAAATAAGCTATAGTTATTATATAAAATTAAGTTTATGATAATATAGGTTATGGATAAACATATTTTACCTTTTTAATATATTCTGATATAATTCTAATATGAAAATTTCATCTAATAGGGGGATAAAGAGAATGAAGGATATAGTTCAATCAGTAGATAGAACTTTAAGTATATTAGAGATATTATCCGATTATGAAGAGGGGTTAGGAATAACAGACATAGCGTTAAAAGTAGAGCTGCACAAAAGCACTGTTCATAGGTTATTAAATACACTTATTTATAAGGGATACATACAACAAGATAAAAATACAAGTAAATATGTATGCACTTTTAAGTTATTTGAATTAGGAAGTAAAAAGATTAGTAAATTAGATATATCCACTGTAGCAAGGATAGATTCAGAAGCACTAATGAAAAAGATTAATGAGGTTGTACATTTAGGTGTAAGAGAAGATAATGATATAGTTTATATATTAAAGGTAGAACCTGAAAAATCTATAAAAATGTACACTAGAATAGGTATGAGAAAGCCAATGTATTGCACTGCTATGGGAAGGTCTTTCATGTTTGATTTAAGGGAAGAAGAAATAGATGAAATATGGAACAGTAGCAATATTACAAAGTTTACAGATAAAACTATAACTAATTTAGAAGATTTTAAGGTTTATTTAAATGATGCTAAAATAAAGGGATATGTGTTAGATGATCAGGAGATTGAGGATGGAATAAGGTGTATAGGTGTTCCTATAAGAGATTATACAGGAAAAATATGTGCAGCACTTAGTATTTCAAGTTCAATATTTACTTTTACAGAAGATAAAATTGAAGAATACTCAAATATAATATTAGAATATGCAAATAAAGTATCAAAAAGGCTTGGTTATAAAATATAAATAATCAAAGCCTTTTCTTTTTTATCTTTCTTTAAGCCTTGTTGATTTTATAGATATTAATGAATTAGTATTTATAAAATATAATATTTTTTAAAAAGTTAAACATTTACAGTTGACAATAAATGGAATTAATGATAATATTTAAGTATCACATTACGGAATGTGATTTCATAATACGAAACAACATTAGGGGGAAATTTTTAAATATGGATATTAGATATTCAAATCATCCAAGTGATTCAAAAAAATATTGTACTGAAGAATTGAGGGGTAATTATTTACAAGAATCTATGTTTGAAGAGGATAAGTTAAACTTAACTTATAGTCATGTAGATAGAATAATATTTGGAGGCGTAATGCCAGTTAATTCACAAATTAATTTAGAGGCTACAGATGAGTTAAGAGCAGATTATTTTTTACAAAGAAGAGAAATGGGAGTTATAAACATTGGGGGAAAAGGTACATTAATACTTGATAATGAAAAATATGAATTAGAAAAATATGAATGTGTATATGTAGGTATGGGAACAAAGGAAATAATCTTTACTTCAGAGGATAAAAATAATCCTGCTAAGTTTTATTTAAATTCTGTGCCAGCCCATGCTTCTTATAAAACAGTTAAAATTGATAGAGAAAATGCACAAATAGCTAAGTTAGGCGATTCTAAAAATATGAATGAGCGTACAATTTATAAGCTTATACATCCAAATACTTGTGAGAGTTGTCAATTAAGTATGGGTGTAACTATATTAGAAGAAGGAAGCAGTTGGAATACAATGCCATGTCATACTCATGAACGTAGAATGGAAGTATATTTATATTTTGATTTAGACCAAGGTCAAAGAGTATTTCATTTAATGGGAGAGCCTAATGAAACAAGACATATAGTAGTTGCAAATGAACAGGCAGTAATATCACCAAGTTGGTCAATACATTCAGGAGTTGGAACAAGCAACTATACATTTATATGGGGAATGTGTGGAGAAAATCAAGATTTTGATGATATGGACCACATTAAAATAGAAGATTTAAAATAATTAAAAAGGGGTAAATAAAAATGGAATTATCTAATTTTTCATTGGACTTTTTCAGATTAGATGGAAAAGTTGCAATGGTTACAGGAGCTACAAAGGGACTTGGACAAGGTTATGCAGTGGCCTTAGCAAAAGCTGGTGCTGATATATTTGTACCATCTTATGGAACAGATTGGGATGAAACTAGAGAGCTAGTTGAAGCAGAGGGAAGAAAGATAGAATTTATTGATGTTGATTTATCTAAAAAAGACAATATAGAAAAGGCTATTGAAAAATGTTTAGATGTGTATGGAAAAATTGATATATTAGTGAATAATGCAGGAACTATAAGACGAGCTAATATTCTTGAATATAAGGATGAAGATTGGGATGCAGTAATGGATATAAACTTAAATGCTGTATATCATTTAAGTCAAAGAGTATCTAAGATAATGGTTAAACAAGGGGGAGGAAAGATAATTAATATAGCTTCAATGCTTTCATTCCAAGGTGGAAAATTTGTGCCTCCATATACAGCTAGTAAACATGGTGTAGCCGGATTAACAAAGGCATTTGCAAATGAACTTGCAGCCTACAATATACAAACAAATGCAATAGCTCCAGGTTACATAGCAACTGATAATACTAAACCAATAAGAGAAGATGAAAAAAGAAATAAAGAAATATTAGATAGAATACCAGCTGCTCGCTGGGGTACACCTTTTGACTTAATGGGAACAGTAGTATTTTTAGCAAGTGAAGCATCAGGCTATGTAAATGGACATATATTGGCAGTTGACGGTGGATGGTTAGTTAGATAGAAAATGTATATTTAAAAATTAAGGGGGAAGTAAAAAATGAAAAATTACTCAAAATGGATGGCTGATTCAGTAATAGCAAGAAATACAAATTTAACAGATCACTGGGGATATGAATATGGTTTAACTTTAGATGGAATAATAGAGGTTTGGAGACAAACTGGAGATGAAAAATATTTAAATTATGCTATAAAGATAATGGATACTTTTGTAAATGAAGATGGTACTATAAATGGATATACAGTAGATGAGTATAATATAGACCACTTAAATAATGGTAAAGCTGTACTTAGCCTATATAAAGCTACTAAAAATCCAAAATATAAAAAAGCATTAGATTTATTAAGAAGTCAAATAGATACTCATCCTCGTACTAGCGAAGGAGTATTCTTCCACAAGAATATATATCCAAATCAAATATGGTTAGATGGATTATATATGGGAGCAACTTTCTATGCTAAATATGTAACTGAATTTGGTGAAGATTCTGCTCAAAATGAAAAGGAGTACAATGACATAGGACGTCAATTTGTATTAGCTGAAAAGAATTTAAAAGATCCAAAGACAGGACTTTTATATCATGCATATGATGAAGCAAGAATACAACCATGGGCAAACAAAGAAACTGGATTATCTCGTCATTTCTGGGGAAGATCTATGGGATGGTTTGTTATGGCTTTAGTTGATACATTAGAAGTTTTACCAGAACAAAATGAGTATTATTCAAGATTAGTATCTGCATTAAATAATTGCATAGGTGCATTAATGAATGTTCAAGATGAAGAAAGTCATGTTTGGTATCAAGTATTAGATCAAGGTCATAGAAAAGGAAATTATTTAGAAGCATCTGGTTCATCAATGATAACTTACGCTATATTAAAAGGTGCTAGAAAAGGATATTTACCTGAAGAATATGTACAAAAAGGACTACAAGCTTACGAAGGTTTAGTTAATGAATTTATATTAGAAACAGATGAAGGTCTTATAAACCTTAACAAAATATGCTACGTTGCAGGTTTAGGTGGAAAAGATAAGAGAGATGGATCTTACACTTATTATATAAGTGAACCTATAATATCAAATGAACCAAAGGGCTTAGGACCATTTATATTAGCAGCAGCTGAAGCTGAGTTAATATTAAATAGAATACAAAAAGAAGAAAGAGACCTTGTAGGGGCTAGAGCATAATTATAAAAATATTTACTTTTCCTAATCTTTTATCTTAAAGGTTAGGAAAAGTTATACTGTTTAGGGGGATATAATTTTGGAAAGAAAAGTAACGTTTAAAAATGTTGTAGGATATGCGTCTATAAACTTTTTAGGTAGTGGAGCTCAAGCTCTTATATCAGCATGGCTGATGTTTTTTTATACAACAGTATGTGGAGTAAGTCCTGTTAAGGCTGGTTTAATATTTACTTTAGCTAGAGTAGTAGATGCTGTGATAAATCCTATTGTTGGATTTATAAGTGATAATTTTGGTAGAACAAGCTTAGGGAGAAAGTTTGGAAGAAGAAAATTCTTCATATTGATGGGGTCTCCTCTTATAGCAATAGTATTCCCACTTTTATGGATTCAAGGAAGAACATTTACTTATTATTTAATTATGAACCTTTTATTTGAACTTGTATTTACAATGGTTATAGTAACAGCAATAACATTACCAGCAGAAATGACAAAAAAATCAATTGAAAGAACAAAACTAATAGGTGCAAAACAATATTGTGGAACTATAGCTAGTACTATAGCTACATTTATTCCAGGAGTTGCATTTATAATGTTTGGAGAGAATTCTTCAAAAGCATTCTTAATAACAGGTATTGTATACGGAATAATAACAGCATTATCACTTTTAGTAGTTTATGCATTTACATTTGAAAGAGATCCAAAGGATATAGTATATAATGATGAAATTGGTTCTGTAGGATCTATATTTAAGAAATTATTTAAAGATGTTGTATCATGTATGAAGATAAAAGCTTTTAGAATTCATTCAATAATGATGGCTTTAGGAAGTATTTACAAGCAATTGACAATAGGTATATTTACATACTTTGTAATCTTCGTATTAAATTTAGATTCAGTAGTTACATCAAATATATTAAGCTTTACTACCTTAGCATCATCAATAGCTTTAGGTATATATATATTCTTAAGTTATAAAGTAGGTGGTCCGAAAACGTTTAGGATATCTAGCTATGTAGTATTTTTATCAGTTATAGGTTATACCTACTTAGTATTTGTAAGTAGAAATGGAGGAAGCAATATATTAATACTACTTACTTTATTTGCATTAATAAGTACAGTTGGTAGGGCAGGAATTGATTATATTCCAACATATCAATTACCATTTATGTCTGATATAGATGAAGCAGTTACAGGTCAAAGAAGAGAAGGTATATACACTGGTGTTAACAGTCTTTTCTCAAAACTTGCAACAGCTATACAAGGTTCAGTACTAGGAATAGGACTTGCTATGTTTGGATTCCAAGCTGGTGCAACTACACAGTCAGACTCAGCAGTATTAGGTATAATAATAGTAGCTTTAGTATTCCCAATAGTGTTACTTGGTATAAGTTCTCTAGCATCTTTAAAACTTAAATTAACAAAGGAAAATCATCAAATTTTAGTTGACGAAGTTCAAAGATTGAAAAATGGTGGCTCTATGGATGATGTAACACCAGAAGTTAGAGATGTATTTAAACAATTAACAGGATTTGAATATGAAGAGTGTTGGGGAAATAATGATGTAGTATATACAGCTAATAAAACAGCAGAAACAATTTAGGAGGAATAAAATGAAAATAGGTGTAAGGGGCCATGATTTAGGAAAGCATTCATTAGATGATTTAGGTAGAATACTAAGCGAAAAAGGAGTATCTGGTATTCAATTAGTATTAAAAAAGGCTATAACAGAGTTTAATGTTGATAAAGGAAGCTTAAATCCAGGTATGGCAAAATACATTAGAGAAACTTTAGATAGAAATAATATAGATATTAGTATTTTAGGTTCCTATATAAATATGGCTCATCCAGATGAAGATGAATTAAATGAATTATTAGACTCTTTTAAAGAGCATATACGTTTTGCAAAATATTTAAATTGTAATATTGTTGGAACTGAAACTGGTGCACCAAATAGGGAGTACGTATATACACCTGAAAACAATACTGAAGAATCTTTTCAAACCTTTATAAAATCATTAAGGGTAGTTATAGAAGAGGCTGAAAAGTTTGGAGTTATAGTAGGAATTGAAGGGGTAACTAATCATATAATAAATACACCTAAGAGAATGAGACGTGTACTAGATACAGTTAAATCAGATAACTTACAAGTAATTTTTGACCCTGTTAATTTTATAGATGAAAGCAATTATAAAAGACAAGATGAAATAATATCAGAATCCTTTGAACTATTTGGTGATAGAATAGTTCTAATTCATGCAAAAGATTTTATTTATAAAGATGGAAAAGTAGTGAGAGTACCAATTGGAACAGGAGTATTCAATTATCCACTATTATTATCTCTAATAAAGGAGAAAAAACCACATATAGATATTATAATTGAAGGAACCACATTAGATACATTAGGAAGTAGTAGAGAGTATTTAGAAAAGATGTATAATAGTATATAATGAGAAAAGGCATTGATTTTTAATCAGTGCCTTTTTAACATTTATTATGGAAGTAATAATCTATAATAAATCTATTTAGCATTATTTTAGGTATAAGAATATATTTTTGAAATTGTGGTATATTATAAATATATAAAAAAGTATTAAAAATGATATCAAGAGCAATTAGTTATATAAAATAAAATTTATGTAAAGCTTGTATATTTTATTTTAGTATGATATATTTAAAGAATAAACAATAATTATTATTAAATAATAATTAAGATTACATAATAGATTAGAATAAAATATAAAGGGGAAATAATTATGCTAGATGAAAAAACAATAGAAATAGTAAAAAGCACAGTTCCAGCAATAAGGGAACATGGAATAGAAATTACAAGAACATTTTATGAAACAATGTTTGAAAATAATCCTGAAGTAAAACCATTATTTAATATGAGCAAGCAAAAATCAGGAGAGCAGCCAAAAGCATTAGCAATGGCAATTATAGCTTCAGCAGAAAATATAGATAATTTACCTAAAATACTTCCAGCAGTAAAGAAGATTAGTGAAAGACACTGTGAAGTTGGGATAAAGCCAGAACATTATCCAATAGTAGGAAAGAATTTATTAATAGCTATTAAAAAGGTATTAGGAGATGCTGCTACTGATGAAATTTTAGAAGCTTGGGAAAAAGCTTATGGAGCTGTTGCAGAAGTATTTATAAGCGTAGAGGATGAGATGTATAAGTCAAGAAATGAATCTAAATAAAAAAAGCCTATTGCAAATTTAAAGATATTAAATTTTGCAATAGGCTTTAATTTTTATTTTTAATTATTATAATTTTAGATATCTTAAGATGTATTACAATTAAAAAATCATTAGTATTATCTTATAAATTTAAATAATAAAACTTTAAAATAATTTTATTATAGGGTATATAAGATTATATTAATGTATCTACACCATTTACATTAGTTTGTTCATCATCATCAACTGGAATAACAAGATATTTTTTTCCATCAATTATTTGAGTTTTAATTTCTGGTACTTTTTCAGGTTTTACTTGAAGTACAATATCATAGTTTAGAAAATCATTATTATCTTCTAAATCAGTAGTTGAATCTGTATTTAGTGCATCATCATCTGATGAAGATGTATTAGATTCTAAGGCTACTTCAGAATCTAAATTTAACGAAGCATCTTGTTTTACTCTTTCAAGCTCATCTTGTAGTGTTTGAACTTGTTTTTCAAGTCTTTCTTCTTTTTTTCTCTGAGCATTTGCTTCAAGGGCTTTAGAATCAATTAAGTGTTCCGCTAAAGGAGGAGCGTCGTCAAAATTTTCAGTATATGATTCTTCAATTTTAGCAGCAATTTCTTCAGATATTTCACTTTCAGATAAAATTTCTTGTACAATTTCCTTAGTTAAAACTATAGAGTCAGCATTGTTGTCATTTACAATATTATGTTCGTCTATCATATTATTAATAGTTTCTTGAATTTCCATAAATACATGTTCTGATTCTTTTTCATCAGCTCCAACAGCGTTATGAATAATACTAGTAAATGTTTCTTTTTGCTCTGTAGCAGTTTGCTTTGAATTACAACCAAGAACGTAATTCATTATCTCAGGGTGTGGGTCCTTTGCATTTTTTGTATAATACATAATAGAGTTAACATCTGAGCTACGGTCTATAAATGCAGGATATACAAATCCAAGGCTTGGTGTTTCAACAACCCAGTCTCTATTAATCGCTCCAATTTTATTATCATCTTCAAAGTATCCAAGGCCTGCCTTTGAAAGAGATACAGGACATACTGCACATAACACATATTCATAAACTTCTTCAGATTCATCAAGTTTTAAGTTGTCAGAAGTTTTTGTAATGACATCATAAGCATCATGGAAAAGAAGAATTAAAAAATTTCCCTCATAGCTATAGCTATCTATAACTGATTTATAAAAATCATTAAGAACAAGCTCGTCTTTTAATTTACTATTTCTTAGTTTTAATAAAAATTGTTGCTTACTACTTATATTTTCTTCTTCAAGGGAAAAGTCTAATTCTAAAATATTATTGCCTATTGTTCCAGATAGCGTTTTTTTAGCAATTTCTAAATATTTAAAAAATTCATCTTCTTCTAAGTTTAAAAATGTTTCACTAAAATTTAAAATAATGTTTTTTTCTCCATTTACATAGCAACCACACACTTTAGTAAATGTACAGTGGTCTTTTTTAAATCTTTTTTTTAGTTCTAATATATCTTTTTTTCTCATAGAAATCCTCGCATTCATAAATTTTATTAGGATATATAAAAATCTATACTAAATATAAGTATAATGTTCATTAGGTGGTCATGCAAGGGAAGGACATAAGAAACTAGTTTTGTATTTATAATTGTTTAATATTTTCTGGTAGTGTATTTTAGGTGTATATTTATACGTTTAATATTTGACTTAATACCACTTACAAGATATTTAAAGATAAGTTTTAAAATATATAATATACTTGTAATGACATAAAAGTGGGGAGGTAAAAAAGTGAAAGTTCAGGTAAAGGTATCTGATGAAATAAAAGAACCCTATGTAGTTATATATACAAATTCAATTACTGATGAGGTACAAAAGATAATATGTAATCTTAGTGATAATATAAATATTATTCCTGTAAATGATGAAGATAGAATTATATTTTTACAACCAGAAGAAATATATATGGCTCGGGTGGAGAAAGGTGAACTAATAATATATTGCAAAAACAAAACTTATAAATCTAAAAGACGATTATATGAAATAGGGGAGCAATTAGGAAGTGGATTTATACAAATATCTAAATCAGCATTTGTCAATATCAAAATGATTGAATGTGTAGAGCCGTTTTTTAATGGAATGATGAATTTAAAGCTGAAAAATGGTTGCTCTGAATATATATCAAGGAAGTATCTTCCAGAATTTAAAAAATATTTAGGAATTTAAAGGTGGTATTGATTATGAAGAATATAATAAAAAATATATTTATAGGTATTGCATGGGGATGGAGTTTTCTTGTTCTTGTTGAGATTATTTTGGCTTTTGCAAATGGTGGAGTATTTATGATTTCAAGTGGTGAAATCATAAAACAAGCAGCCTGTTCTATGATAGCAGGAGTTGGTTTTTGCGTGCCATCAATTATATATAAAAATCAAAAACTTTCATACATACTTAAAATAATAATTCACATGGGAATAGGATTTACTGTATATTTTAGTACAGCATTTTTTGCAGGATGGATTCCTATAAACCACGGTTTGGGGATAACCATAATAACTATTATTAGTATAGTTATTCTTTCATTTTGCATTTGGTTTGGATTTTGTATTTATAATAAACATGAAGCTAAAAAAATAAATGAAAAATTGAAGAAAATTTTAAAGTAGCTAACAAGTATATAGGCTGATATAATATTTTTTAGAATGTTTATAGAAAAGGAGTTTTACATGAGATATTATTTAGCACCAATGGAAGGGATTACGGGCTACATATATAGAAATACTTATGGGGAGTTTTTTCATAATATTGATAAATATTTTACACCTTTTATTGTTTCAAACAAAAGTAGAAGTCTTAAAACTAAAGAACTAAGGGATGTTCTACCTGAAAATAATAAGAATATGAATATAGTTCCACAAATACTTAGCAATGATTCAGAAAGCTTTATTGCTACTGCTAGGAGGTTACAAAAGTTAGGCTACAATGAAGTTAATTTTAATTTAGGTTGCCCTGCTGGAACTGTTGTTTCTAAATATAGGGGTTCAGGGTTTTTAGCTAAGAGGGAAGAATTAGATAGATTTTTAGATGAAATATATAAAATAGATGATATGAAAATATCTATAAAAACTAGAATAGGAAAAGATAGTCCAGAAGAGTTCTATGAACTAATAAAAATATATAATAAATATCCTTTAGAGGAGTTAATTATTCATCCAAGAACACAAAAGGACTTTTATGGAAATAGGCCTAATCTAGAGGTGTTTAAAGATGCAATATCTTTAAGTGTAAATCCTATATGTTATAATGGTGATATTTTTACTAAAGAGGACTATAAAGAGTTAACAAAAAATTTCCCAAAGGTAGATGCAATAATGCTTGGAAGAGGATTGTTAGCTAACCCAGGGTTAATAGATGAAATTAAAGATAATACTTTTATAAATAAAGAAGTATTAAAGGACTTTCATGATAAAATTTTTAGTAGATATATAGAAGTATATAACGAAGAGAAAAATGCAATGTTTAGAATGAAAGAGCTATGGAGTTACATGATTTATATGTTTTCAGATAATAAAAAATATGCTAAGGACATTAGAAAAGCACAAAGAGTGGCTGATTATAATTTAGCAGTTTCAAGGATATTTAGGGAACAAGAAATCATAAAAGGGGCGGGAATGTTTAGCAATA
>JAUNBX010000027.1:15511-34921 GCA_030526875.1 Clostridium perfringens
TCAAGGATATTTAGGGAACAAGAAATCATAAAAGGGGCGGGAATGTTTAGCAATAGTTACTAGTAATTTAGAAATTTAATTAAATTATAAGATTAAAAACCACTATAAAAAATTGTGGTTTTATTTTTTACTTACTAAATGTAAAATATTAACAAAAAATCATTAATATGATACAATATACATATGAAAACTATTACAAAATATTTATTGCAGTTATGATTTATTTTAACTAAATTATGGAGGGGTATTATGAAACTAATTTTTACTAAATTTTTATCAAGGATTATGATGTTATGTGTATTTATGGGGCTTTGTAATTTTGATATAGTAAGGGCAGATACAATAGCTGAAAAATCAACTATTTGGATTATTGGGGATTCAACAGTATCTGAATTTAATGACAATTATTATTATCCAAGATATGGATATGGAACTCAGCTACAACAATATATTAATTCAGATATATATGAAGTCAAAAATCTAGCATTATCAGGAAGAAGCTCAAAAAGTTATATTGAAGATAAAGAATACAAAACATTAATAGATGGAATGAAGGAAGGGGACTATCTAATAGTTGGATTTGGGCATAATGATGAAAAGCTAGAAGTAGAAAGATATACTAATCCAAATGGAACCTATGAAGATGAGGGATCTTTTGCAAATTCTTTGTATAGAAATTATATAGAGCCAGCAGAAAGTGTAGGATGTAGTGTTATCTTATGTACACCTATAGTAAGAAGAAGTGAGAAAAGTGAATGGGATAATAGTAATTTACATATTACTACTACAATTGGAGAATATGAGGGGGGAGATTATCCACAAGCAATACGAAATTTAGGTTCTGATTTGAATATTCCAGTAATAGATATGACAAAGTTAACTAAAAATTTATATGACGAACTAGGTGTTACAGAAACAGTATATCTTCATGCCTGGACTTCTTCAAACTCATTAAGTGTAGATAACACCCATACAAATATATGGGGAAGTAGATATAATGCTTACTTTATAGCAAGAGAGATTAAAGAAATGAATCTTAACATAATTTCTGATGCTGTTTTAGAAGATAAAATAAAGGCTGCACCTAGTAAAGAAGAAATCTTAGTTAAAAATCCTGATTATGAAGAAAAGGAGTATAATCCTAATTTAGTAGATAGCACACTTTGGCAAGATATTGGAATGTGGAAAGGAACTGTTTTTGGAAATGTTGCAAATGAGCCTAGCACTGATAACTTTTCTTTAGGGAAAGACCATAATAATAAGATGAATATTTCTGTTAAAAATAATAAAGGGAAAATATCTAATTCAGCAGATGGCTTAGCAATGTATTATTATAAAGTGCCAGTAGGAAGTTCATTTACATTAACAGCTACAGCAAAAATTAATTCTCTTGTAAGAAATAATGAAGTATCATTTGGGTTAATGGCTAGAGATGATATGTATGTTGATGAATATAGTATAGCTTCTTTAGGAGATTATGTTGCAGCAGGACCACTAAAAATGGCTGAATCTACACAATGGAATTGTTTTGCAAGAAAAAGTGGCGTTCTTACTCAAGGTGGAGTTATAAATAATACATCCCTAAATGTAGGTGATACTATAGAACTAAAAATTGAAAGTAATTCAGATGGTTATGCTTGTACATTTGGTAATGAACAAACAATTACAGGAGGATTTGATTTTGCTCTAACAAGAATTGACCAAGATTATGTTTATGTAGGAATGTTTGTTTCAAGAAATGCGGATATAACATTTGATAATATAAAGTTAATTGTTGATGGTAATGAGGTTTTAGAAGGAAATAAGGATAATGAAAATACTGAAGGTGGCAAAGAAGACAATGAAGATAGCCATAAGGATGATGATAATGAAGAGAGTGAGGATAATAGTATAGAAACTGATAAAGGTAATGAAGGTGTAGAGGATGATAATAAAAGTAATGAGAAAACAGAAACAGAAGTAGATAAAAATGTTGGTGTAGAAAGTGGTAGTGTGGGTAATGAAGATGGAAATATAGAGAATAATAAGGATAGTTTAAGTAATAATAAATTAAATAGTATAAAATTACCTGAAACTGGGGGAGTTCATACTAGAAAAAGTATATTATTAGCATTAATAAGCATAGGAAGTGGAATAATTTTATTAAAGAAGAAAAAAATAATTGGATAAAATTTACTGTAACTTATAAAATATACAGATTATATTTAGATGTATTTATAGTATTTGAAAAATTTGTATAGTAGTAAAAATAAAATAACAGGAATTAAAAACTAAATAAACAATATATTTTTATATTAATGTAACAGTATTGTTAATAAAAATAGTAGAATAGTTTATAAATAATGAATTAGAAGAAAATGCTACAGTTGAACCAATAAAAAATAAAAAGCAATAATATATTTTAAAAATATATTATTGCTTTTTTATTTTCTCTCATAGAATAAATATAGATAAAGATTATTAAGGAATGATGTTGGTGACTATTATAAGCAGTGCATTATTTAGATTGAGTTTAGGGGCTGGATTATTAGTTAAAATAAATTTTGATAAAGATACAGAAAAATCTTATAAAGTAAATGGCAAAGTACTTCTTAAGATTTTAAAAAGAAATTGTAAAAGTGAAGTAGGTATTAAATATGATTTTAAATCTATTAAAGGTATTGAGGATTTTAAAAATAAGTTTCCCATAACCAATTATGATTTTTATACAGAATATATAGAAAAGATGATAAAGGGTGAAGAAAATATACTATTTAGTGAAAAAATAGAGTATTTTGGGCATACATCAGGAACAACAGGAAAGCAGAAATTGATTCCCACAACTAAAACAAGTAGAACAATTGCTTCGAAATATATGGCATTACTTCTTAATAGATTCGCTTATGATAATCTAAAAGAACAATGGAGCTATGGAAGAGGGCTAATGATATCAGATATGGTTACAACCACTTACACTGATGGGGGAGTTCCCATATGTTCAGCAACCTCAGGAGGAATGAAAGCAATAAAAAATATAATAAAATATATGTATACATCTCCAATTGAAGTTATGGAAATAGAGGATAAAGATACTGCAAATTATCTTCACTTATTGTTTGCTCTTAAGGAAAAAAACTTATCCTACATAGGTGCTCCTTTTATTTCTAATATTTTAGATTTATTTAGAATACTTGAGGATAATTATAAAGATCTAACAAGTGATATTAAAAAAGGTAAAATAAATAGGAAGCTTAATTTAGATGATGATATTAGAAAAAAATTAAATAATTTTCTAGAACCTAATGCTGGAAGAGCTAATGAGCTTGAGAGGGAATTTAGTAAAGGTTTTAAAGGAATAATAAGGAACATATGGCCTAAAGCTATATATATAGCAACTGTAACAGGAGCAAATTTTTCTATTTATGATGATAAAGTTAATTATTATACAGATTATATTCCTATATATTCACCAGTTTATGCATCAACTGAAGCTACAATTGGTATTAATCCATATATCAAAAAGATAAGGTATGTCATCATTCCAGATACTGTTTTTTATGAGTTTATTCCTTTTGAAGAAATAAATGAAGCTAATCCAACTACACTTTTAATAAATGAATTAAAGGTTGGAGAAAAATATGAGATAGTTATTACTAATTATGCAGGGCTTTATAGATATAGATTGGGAGATATAGTTAAAGTTGTTAGTTATTACAATGATTCTCCAGAAATTGAGTTTTTGTTTAGAAAAAATCAAGTTTTAAATATGGTATCGGAAAAGACCAATGAAGAGCAGTTAACAAGTGCTATAAAGAGTACTATGAGTAAATTAAGTTTAAGCTTAGTAGATTATACAACGATGCCTGATAACTCTGTTACACCAGGAAGATATATTTTTTATTGTGAGTTTAAAGAAAAACTTTCTAAGGAGAGTGTTAAGTTGTTAGAAGAAAATTTAGATAAAGAGCTTAGAAAATCAAATTTAGCTTATGATAGAGCTAGAAATAATAAAAAGTTAGGGGACATTAAAATGATGACATTAAAAAATCATACATTTAAGACTATAAAGGAAAGTTTATTTGAAAAAGGTGTATCGAAAAATCAAATTAAAATTCCAAGAGTTATAATTAATAATAAAGTTATGTTGGATATTATAAATAAAAATATAATAAAGTTTTAATTTAATGTAGAGGAGATTTTATATTATTATTAAATAGGGAGATGATTTACATGAAAATAAATTGTTATGTAAATCATCTTGTTATATTGTTTTAATTACTCTTAAGTATTATTATAATTATTAAAAATGTGAAGTTATTTAATAAGGAATTTAAAAGCACACATAATATGACAACAACTAGTTATGGAAAAATATTAAGTATTTTTATTATAATAATGTAATTAAAACATTTTCATTAATTACATAAGATTGGTATAATAAAGTTATATATAGAAGTAGGGGAGATGGAAATAATGAAGAAGTTAATGGGGGTAGTATTACTTTCCGCATTAGGTATTTGTGGATGTTCACAAGATGTTAGTGTAGATTTAGAAGGGAAAACTATTAGTGGAACCTATGAAGCTAATATTAATGCAAATGATTGGGGGCCTAGTGTAGATAAAGTTATTTTAACTTTAGATTCTAAAATAGATTCTATAAGTAAGGATGATTTAATAGTAAAAGAAACTAAGGAAGCAACAGATTGGAGTAGTCCCAATTTGGATGTTTCAGTGTTATCATTTCATCGTGAAATTACTGAAGCATATTTATGTGATAAGAATGGAGATAGGGTAACAACACCATCAAATTATGTGGCAGTTAATATGTATGTTAGTCCTAATGATGGATCACCCTTATTATTTACATTAGCAACTCAATATAATACATATGCAGATCCATATGTATTAGACATAACAGTAGCAGATAATGCAAACTTAATTTCTAATGAAGAGAATATAGTAGATTTTGATATAGAAGAGGTTATGATTTCTAAAAAGACAGATGCAGATGTTTTTAATGTTAATACATTTGAATCAACGGATGGAATCAAATATCAATATGCTTCTTATTCTCCAGAAAATGATAGTGATGTTTTACTTGTATGGTTACATGGTTTAGGTGAAGGGGGCACAGAAAATACAGATCCATATATTACAACGCTAGGAAACAAGGTTACGGCTCTTGTAGGTGATGATTTTCAAAATAAATTTGATGATGGAGTTAATATTTTAGCCCCTCAATGTCCAACATATTGGATGGATAATGATGGGCAGAGATCTAATTTTAATAATGGTGCTATTGCTGCCGATGGAACATCATACTATTTAGAATCATTACACCAATTAATAGAATTTTATAAAAAAGAGTGTAATGCTGAAAAAGTTATTATTGCAGGATGTTCTAATGGTGGATATATGACAATGCTTATGGCAATGAATTATACAGAGGAATACTTAGCATATGTTCCTATTTGTGAGGCACTTCCAGATAGTATGATTAAAGATGAACAATTAGAAGCTATTAAAAATCTACCATTATATTTTATATACTCCTTAGATGATGAGGTAGTTGTTCCAAAAGAACATGAAGAACCTACTATTGAAAGATTAAAAAACTTTGGAGCAAGTAATCTACGTGTTCATGTTTCAGAATCAGTTATTGATACATCTGGACTTTATAAAGATGACGATGGAAATCCGTATAGATATGAAGGCCATTGGTCATGGATTTATTTCTTTAATAATGAAGCAGATTGTGATGAAACTGGTATTAGTGTATGGGATTGGATAGCTCAGCAAGTATATAATTAACATAAACATTAATATTTAAAGGATAAAAGGAAAATTCATATATGAATTTTCCTTTTATCTTATAGAAGAACTATTTTATTATTAGTTATATTTATTAATAATAAAAAATATCTTCTATTGACTTAGAGTTAACTCTATAGATTATGATTTTATTATAGTAAAATCATAATCTATGGAGGATATGTATGAAAAATATAAAAAAAGTTTTAAAAAGTGCATTAATTGAAAGAATGATCAATTTGATGGAGGTAGAGGAGAATAATATAAATAAGAAGATATATAAAAGTTTTATTCATAAGATAACAAACTAATTATTAATAAATATAAGTCTTTGTATTAATGATATAATAGAAGTATATTAATTAATAAGAAGGAGTTAAATTATGGAATTAAAATTTTTTATGCCTACTAAAGTTTTAATAGGAAAAGATGTTGTTTTAAATAATTCAAATCTTTTAAAAGAGTTTGGTACAAAGGCTTTAATAGTTACTGGAAGGTCTTCATCTAAGAAAAATGGTTCTTTAGATAATGTGATTTCCGCTTTAAAAAAAGAAAATATAGGGTATATTATCTTTGATGAAATAGAAGAAAATCCAAGTGTTGAATCTGTAGTTAAGGCAGCAGACCTTGGAAAAAGTGAAAATGTAGATTTTATAATTGGTATAGGTGGAGGGTCACCTATAGATGCATCAAAGGCTATTGGTGTTATGATTAAAAATAAAGATTTAACTGGAGAAACTTTATTTTCAATAGAAACTTTAGAGTCAATAGATATAGTTGCAGTACCAACAACAGCAGGAACAGGTACAGAAACAACACAGTACTCAATAATTACAGATCATAAAAATAAAACAAAAAGAAATCTAGGTCAAAGTATATTTGCAAAACTTGCATTAGTTGATGCAAGTTATATGATGGGTATGAATGCTAATATAACAAGAAATACTGCTTTTGATGCTGTATCTCATATAGTAGAGGGATACCTAAATACTAATGCTAATTTAATAACAGATGGCCTTTGTGAAAAAGCTTTAAGTGTTTGGGGAGAGTGTATACCTAGTCTCTTAAAGGGAGAATTTACACTTTCAGATAGAGAAAAGCTTATGTTAGCTTCAAATATGGCAGGAATAATAATTGCACAAACTGGAACATCTATTCCACATGGAATGGGTTATCCTCTAACTTATTTTAAAAATGTTTCTCATGGTTTAGCAAATGGTTGCCTTTATAAAGAATACTTAAAAGTATTTAAAAATAGAGAAAAAGTTAATAATATTTATAAATGTTTAGGTTTAAAATCTTATGAAGAACTTGAAGATATAATAGATAAATTAACTAAAATAAATATAGACGTTAGTGAAGAAGAATTGAGAGTTTGGAGCAGAGATTTTGCTGCAAATAAAGGAAAGCTTAAAAATCATCCTGAAAGTATAACAGAGAAAGAGATTTTTGAAATATATAAAAATAGTTTAATAAAGTAAATGAAAAGTCATGGTTTTCCATGACTTTTCCATTTTTAAAAAGTTTATTCTATATTTAAAGAAGATTATTACGTAGTATTAATCTTTGAGATACATTCTTAAATTTAGTTTCATAACAATCAATACTATAAAAAATATTGACTTATATAATTAAATATAATACTAAATGTATTATAATTTGAATAGTTAGAAAAACAAAAGAGGAGGTACAATAATTTGAAAATTACAGAGAGTGTATATATGTTAAAATCATCAAAGGGAAGTCATATATATATAATTAAGGGAGAGGAAAGTTTTCTAATTGATACTGGTATGCCGGGAAATATAGATAAAATATTAGATGAAATTAAAAGTTTAGATGTAGAGCCTAAAAGTATTAAAAATATTTTATTAACTCATTCTGATATTGATCATATTGGTAATGCAAAAAAACTTCAAGAGATTACAGGGGCTAGTCTATGGTGTTCGAAAGAAGAATATCCTTATATCGAAAAAATAAAAAAGCGCCAAGGTCTAAAGGTAATAATAAACCAAATTATAAAGGCAGAGAAGCCTACAAATTTTAAATTCTATAAAAGTAGTGAGTGTATTAATGAAATAAAGCCAATTTTAACACCAGGACATACAGAGGGACACACAATTTTTCAATATAAAGATGTATTGTTTGTAGGGGATCTTTTAAAAGTTAAGGATGGTGACATTAGGTTAATGCCAAAGATTATGAACTGGAATGAAAATGAGGCTAAAAGGTCAATTTCAATACTAAAAGATTTAAATTTTAAGTGGCTTTGCCCAGCCCATGGAAATCCAGTTGAAAATAGTGAAGATGTTAAAAAATTTCTTTCAAAATATTAGGAAATAAAGAACTACATTTAAAAGCTTTACTTAATTAATGATTAGTATAATAAATTGACTTATTAAGATTATATATTTTATAAAGAATAAGGTAAAGAACTATGTTTTAAACATTAGATTATATAAGAAATATTAAAAAAGGTGATAATTCAAAATGGAACTATTACCTTTTTAATAAACTCTATTTATATTCTAAAGCGTTTAGCCTGTTTATGAGGTACTGAGTGCAAAGTCCTGTAAATGTGCCAGAAACTACTGCAGATACCATAAGAATAGGTAAATAATATATTAAGGAAAAAGTATTTGTAATTAAGATTGCTACAGTTATTTGTCCAATATTATGACAGATAGCTCCAATAACACTACAGATCCAAATTTGTTTTGGTGTTAAAAATTTTCTTAGAATTAGCATTGATAAATAGCAAAGCATTCCTCCACTAAGGCTATAAAGAAGAACTGACATATTGCCAGAAAATATACTTCCTAGGAATATTCTTACAAGAAGTATAAGAAAAGTGTCTAATGGTCCAAGAATAAACTTAGCATAAACAGTTATAATATTTGCAAGACCAAGCTTTATACCAGGTATAGGAGTAAGGGAAGGAAGATTAGCTTCTATAATAAAAATAATAAGAGCCATACTAGTTAAAAGGGACATTGTTGTGAGACGCTTAGTATTCAAAAAAATCTACCTCCTTACTGTGATAAAGCATCAAATTCTCTTTCTATATTTTTGGGAATATCTTCAAGTTTTATAGCGATTTTATGAGGTAAACATACTATAGGAGTCACTGAATTTGAAATCCAGCCTTGATTTACACAAACTTGATCAGAACAATCAGCCTTTATAATAGAAATTTTATTTTTTTCTACAGAAATTATATTTGCTCCATGTTCGGTTTCTATAGTAAATTCATATCCTTCTGTAACATTTGATAAATCAATAGAATTTATACAAATTCCATCTTCATAAATATTTGCAATAGTTCCTTTAGCAGGAGTTTTAAACACTATAAAGCTAAAGGTTAGTGACGTTAAAAAAACAATTCCTATTATAAATATCCAAATTTTTGTACTTTTCATCGATTTATTATATTAGGAGTGATATTACTATAGTTATCTAAAAGAGTAATATCATCCTTTATCCCTTCCGTAATATATAATTCATTATCTATTGTTATAAATATAGCTTCAAAATCATTATGGTTTTTATAATAATTAATTGAATCATCTAAGCTAAGAACAAAAAGTGAGGTAGATAAGGCATCACATAAAACTCCATCGTCACCAATTATAGTTACAGATAAAAGATCACTTTCAGTAGGTTTACCTGTTTTAGGATCAATTATATGACCATATTTATTACCTAAATCATCTGTAAAATATCTTTCATAGGCACCAGAGGTTATAACGGCCTTATCAATAACACTAATAGCTAGTACATTTGATGCATCAGTTGGGCTTTTAATAGCAACTTTCCAAGGTGTCCCATCTACTTTAGAGCCTAAAGTGTGAACATTGCCACCTAAATTAATTAGAGCGGACTCAATATCATTTTCTTTTAAAAGTTTAATAAGTTCATTACTTGTATAACCTTTTGCAACACCACCTAAATCTATTTCCATATTATAAGGCAAGGTTATTTTATCTTTACCAAGATTAATTTTTCTATAGTTAACTGTATCTAATAAATTATTAATTTCATTAGTGCTTAAAATATTATAGTTTCCTGTAGTAAATCCCCAAGCTTTTAAAATTGGGTAAATAGATATATCTAAAGCACCATTAGTTTCATTAGAAATTTCAACAGCTTTTTTTATTATTGAATAGGTATCTTTAGATGGAGCTAATTCTTTATTTGTATTTAAGGTAAAGATTTCACTGCTTTCATCTGTTACTGAAAAAAGATTTTCAAGTTCTAAAATACGTTCTTTACATAAATTAAGCACGTCTTCATTTGAATTATAGGTAGTTATACTCATAACTGTGTCCATAGCAAAAACTTCAGTAGATAGTTTTTCTATATTTTTTGAAGCAGATGTAGTTGTTAAAAACAGTGGAACACTTTTATAAATAGTTATAAACAATAAAATTAATAAGGTTATAACTATAGTTATCTTTCTAAAGTTAGTTTTTAGCATCTATAAGAGCTGCCTTTACTGCATTTATTATTCCTTTAGAACTATAGGTTGCACCAGATACTGTATCTATATCCGTATGTTGTTCTTCTAGAATATTTCCTGTAACACCTGAGATTGCTTCATTAATAAAAGGTTCATCATCTACATATTTTGTAATTTTAATATCTGAAATAGAGCTATTGGAAACAGTAACTTCAACGCTAATAGAGCCGTTATATCCAGAGGATGTTCCTGTATAGGTTCCATCTATATAAGTAACAGATGAAGGAGGGGGAACTTCAGTTATAACTTCTGAAACTATTTCATCACTAACACTTTCACTAGTTTCATTTAAAACTTCTTCAGTATTAGATGATAAAGTTTCTATATTTTTATTTGCCTCTGGTGTGTAAAAAACAGAAATACAAACTAAAGAAAATAGTAAAGCAGAGGCAAAAATTGGTGAAGATGCTTTTCTTTTTGGAACTTTATTCTTTAAAAGTGCTTTACGAATACGTATTGCACCATATGTTAAAAATACTATACTATAAACTAAAACATTAATTATACACTGAGTCATGCCTTTTTTAGCTAGAGGGAATATTGCAATCATGACATGAACATAAATAAGCCCATAGAAAAGATAAGCTAATTGCTGAAGTTTTTTCCATGATTTAGGTTTCATTTTTTTTCTAACATTAGGAAAAGAAGTAACCATAAGTGGAAGCATAATTAAAATAAGTATAATACTTATAATTGCAGCTATAACCATATTTGTAGCCATAGAACTTGGATTTGTAAATAGCTTAACAAAATGTGTTTTTCCATAAATAATATTATGGGCTAAAGCAAGAATACATCCAATTATAGATAACTGTGCTCTAATTGGCATTAAAAATTTAATAGATTTACTACCATTTTTAAAAGCCCCAGTATACATTACTACAACAAAAACTGATGTTGCTAGACTACTTTTTGTAAATACAGGTAGTACATAATCTTTAAGCCAAGAAGGTGCATTTGAAGTTATTCCAAAAAATGTAGTAACAATTAATGTTATAGAGATTAAAGATGCTATTATATAACAAAGATTTGAATGTTTTTTTATAAAATCCCGCCCTATAAAAATTAAAAATGACACAATACATAAAGAAATTAAGAAATTCATATTATCCTCCTTATTAAATTAGGGCACTATGCACTATATAAAACATATAGAATTTATTCATATTAGTGCCCTTTAAATTATTCAGCTATAGTTGTAAATGTTAGTGGTTGATAGTTATTAAGAGTTATTGAGATATTATATTCTGTTCCTTTTTCAAGAGCAGTAGAACTTGTATATGTTAATCCAGTTAAGGCGTCACCGTCAATAACAGTTACTGTATCACGACCAACACCTGAAGTTATAGTTATTTTAGAATCTTTAAGCTCATCTTCCTTTATTCCATCAAGAGTTACTGTGTTGTCTTTTATAGTTGCTGATGTTTCCTTTGGATAAGGATCCTTAAAGCAAACAAAAGCTTCAACATCTTCATAACCATTTGCAATTAAAGTAATTTTATAGTATCCACTTCCAGAACCTTCAAAACGGTGGAAACTATAATTTATACCAAAATCTATACGGCTTCCGTGGTTTGTGCTCCACCAAGAATCAGAGGAGTGTTTAGTTCCATAAGTGGCAACTAATTTAGAGTAAGTTTCATCATCACCATAATATTCATATTTTGCAGTGATAAAGTTAGCGCAGTATTCTAAAAACTCTGCATCTGTTAATTCTTCTCCATTTTTATTTTTTAAATAAACATAGGCTTCTGCATCAGATCCGTATTTAGTATTATAAGCATATTTAATATTGTCCTTATCAGCTACAACTGTAGTTTCAGAAGCTACAGTACCAGTAGTTTGTCTTTCTTTATAAGTTCCATCAGAATTCATAATTTTTAAGCCATAAGTGTCAGAGGAAACATTGCTGTTTTCAACGAAGCCATTTTCTTTAGCAGAGTCAACCATATCAGATGGTATTGCTACAGGTACATTATTAAACCCTAAGACTTTGTACTCTGTAACTTTGTATTCAGTAGCTGAATCGCCTTCACCAATAGTAAATATTGAAGATACATCTTTAAATACAACATTATTATCTATAGCTGTAGTTGTTATTGAACCTTCTGAATCAACACCTTCAAAGGAAGCTTGTACAGCTATAGTTTGTGTATCATTAGCGTCAGTAGTATATTTTATAGTTTCTTTTCCATTTTCTTCAACAGTTTCACTACTTGTTACTTTTTCACCAGTTACCTCAATTGTATATTGGAATTGTTGACGGTATATTCCGTGCTTTGTTGTAGCACGAGTAACAGCATCAAACATACCTGAGTCATTTACACCTTCTCTATCTGCTTTATCTGATGCCTCATTTAAAGCTTCAACTGATTTATCAAGTTCTCCAGCCCAATACTCTGAGTAGCTTAAGGGAGCATAACCATATACATATGTTACATTTTCATCAGTAGATACACTTGAACTACTTTCAGTTTTAGTAGTATCAGAGGTAGCACTATTTTCTGTAGTACCGCATGCAACAAGTGATGACATTAAAGATACAGTCATAATTGTAGATAAAAATAATTTACTTCTTTTTTTCATAATTTAAAAAATCCCCTTAAAATATATTTTTTAACCTATTTAGGTTTTAATACAATAAAAATAAATAATTGGAAACAAATATACTAAAGTATACTATATAAGTACTAAATTATCAATAATCACTTTCAATTGAAATATAAAATCAATTAATTATATTGTAAATAAAAGGATTTAAGAAGTGGATTTTTAAATAAGTCTTAATTTTAGATAATTAATTTCTAAATTTATACAAATGATATACTTAAGAGGGTAAATATAGGTTTAAAATGTTAATAATTTGTGCAAATGAACAATAAAAAATGTTAAATAAACAATAGAAAAATATCAAGAATTGTATTACTATTTTAGTGTAAACGAATAAAAAATATCATAATATGTTAATTAATTACTTACATTAAAACACCAAATTTATATTTTTTAAGGGGGATAAAAAATGCCAATTCATTGGAGTGGAGCAATAATAGGATTAGTAATTGCTATTATATTAATTTTTAAAAAGCTAAACCCTGTATATGCACTTTTTACAGGAGCAATTTTAGGAGGCTTAATTGGAGGAGCTAGTTTATCAGATACTACTCAAATAGTTATTAATGGTACAACTAGTGTAATGGGAGCTGTGGTTCGTGTTTTAGCAGCAGGAGTTCTAGCAGGTATTTTAATTGAATCTGGTGCAGCTGAAAAAATAGCTGAGACTATAGTAGAAAAACTTGGAGAAAAAAAAGCTATTTTGGCCATTGCTTTAGCTACTATGGTAATTACTGCAGTTGGTGTATTTATAACAGTTTCAATTATAATAGTTGCACCAATAGCATTATCTATAGCAAAAAAAGCTAGGCTTACTAGGTCATCAATACTTTTAGCTATGATAGGGGGAGGAAAAGCAGGGAATATAATATCACCAAACCCAAACACTATTGCAGTTGCAAAGGGATTTAATGTAGATTTAGCACAAGTTATGATAAATGGATTTATACCTGCTATTATAGGTGTAATAATTACTTATTTTGTAGCAACTCTTTTAAATAAAAAAGGACAAGCACTTAGAGAATCAGAGCTAGAGATAGCAGCAACACTATCAAAGGAAGATTTAAAGTTAAATGATGATAAGCCAAGTTTTGCAAAAGCAATGGTGGCACCAGTTGTTGCAATAACTCTTTTAGCTATTAGTCCTATTGGAAGTATGCTTAATATAGAAGTTTTAAAGAACTTTTCAATAGATTCAATGATTATATTACCTTTTGCTGGGATAGTTGGCTTAGTTGTAATGGGCAAGGCTAATAAGCTTATAGAATATACAACATCAGGTTTAAATAAAATGACAGGTACTGCTATACTATTAATTGGAGCAGGTGCTATAGCTGGAATTATCTCAAATTCAAATTTGAGTGAGGTTGTTGTAAACCTTATTCAATCAACAGGAATTTCAGGGGTATTTTTAGCACCAATATCAGGAATATTAATGGGAGCAGCAACGGCTTCAACATCAACAGGTTCAATTGTAGCTGCTGGAAGTTTTGGAGATGCAATACTTGCTATGGGAACAGAACCATTAAATGCAGCAATAATGGTTCACACAGGAGCGATAGTTCTTGATCATCTACCACATGGAAACTTCTTCCTAGTAACAGCTGATTCAGTAAAAATGAATATAAAAGAACGTATGAGTCTTATAAAATATGAATCTATAATTGGTGGTTCTATGGCTATTATAGCAACACTAGTATATGGGTTTATTCTAAAATAAAAAATTAAATTGTGTTTTAACATAGTGATAATAAAGTCCTGTGTTAACATAATATTGATTTTAGATAAAAGAGATTATGAAATATTTTAATAACTTTCAAATAAAATAGTGTTTTATTTAAATATGATTTTACTTAAGATTATTAAAATTTAAAATAGCAGAAAATTTAAAATAAATAAGGAGAATTAAAAATGGAAAAGGATTTAGTTATTGTACTTGCACCAGATTCTTTTAAGGAGAGTATGAGTGCAAAGGAAGCTTGTGTAGCTATGGAAAAGGGAATAAAAAAGGTGAATCCTAATATTTACTGTGTTCATGTTCCTATGGCAGATGGTGGAGAGGGGACTATGCAATCTTTAGTAGATGCAACAAATGGAGAAATATATTCTTTAGAAGTCGTTGGGCCTCTTGGTAATAAAGTTAAGGCTGAGTATGGTATTTTAGGTAGTGGAGAAATTGGTGTATTAGAAATGGCCAGTGCAAGTGGTATACATTTAGTATCAATTGAAGAAAGAAATCCATTAATAACAACTACTTATGGAACAGGTGAACTTATAAGAGCTTGCTTAGATAAAGGTGTTAAGAAGTTATTAATAGGTATAGGTGGAAGTGCCACTAATGATGGTGGAGCCGGGGTTATACAAGCTCTTGGTGGAAAACTATTAGATAAAGACAATAATGAAATAGGATTTGGTGGAGGAGAATTAGGAAAGCTAGAAAAAATAGATTTAACTAATTTTGACTCACGTTTAAAAGATATTGTAATAGAAGTTGCTTGTGATGTTAATAATCCACTTTGTGGCGAAAGAGGAGCATCTAATGTATTTGGGCCTCAAAAGGGGGCAGATGCTAAAATGATAGAAATCTTAGACAATAATTTAAAACATTATGCAAAAGTTATTAAGGAGCATCTAGATAAAGATGTTTTAAATGTGGCAGGAGCTGGCGCAGCTGGTGGTCTTGGTGCAGGACTTATGGCATTTTTAGATGGTAACCTAAAAAAAGGTATTGAAATAGTAATTGAATATTCTGGTCTTGAAGAAAAGGTAAAGAATTGCCATATGGTTTGGACTGGTGAAGGTAGTATAGATTTTCAAACTCAGTACGGAAAGACACCTTTAGGAGTTGCCACAGTTGCTAAAAAATATAATAAGCCAGTTATAGCTTTAGCAGGAAGAGTTGGAGATAATATAGATGTTTTATATGAGAAAGGTATAGATTCAATATTTGGAATTATGAAGGGTGTAACATCTATTGATGAGGCATTAGCAAAGGGGCAAGAAAATATTGAGAAAACTTCTGAGAACATAATAAGGCTTATGTCGTTAATAGAAAAATAAAATAAATAGTATAAAATTAAAAATCCTTAGATATTAATATTTTTATAAGATGTAGGAGACGTTTATATGAGAAAAACAAAAATTATTTGTACAATAGGACCATCAAGTGCTAGTAAAGAGGTAATGACTGAATTAATAAAGTCAGGAATGAATATTTCAAGACATAATTTTTCACATGGAAATTATGAAGAAAATGGTGAAAAAATAAATTTAATCAAAGAACTTAGAGATACTTTAAATAAACCTGTAGAAATATTATTAGATACTAAAGGGCCTGAGATTAGAACCGGAAAATTTAAAGGAGATAAAGTAACTTTAATTGAGGGTTCTTCTTATATTGTTTCATGCGAAGATACAGATATAGTAGGAGATGATACTATTTGTTCTGTAAGTTATAAAAAGTTATATGAAGATGTTAAGATAGGTGATTTAATTTTAATTGCAGATGGTCTTATAGCTTTAGAAGTTATAAGTATTATCAAAAAAAATATAAATTGCATAGTAAAAAACAGTGGAACTATAGGAAATTTTAAAAATGTTAATGTACCAGGAGTCATTACAAAACTGCCTGCTATTGGACAAAAAGATTTAGAAGATTTAAAGTTTGGAATAAAAATGGGGATAGATATAGTTGCTGCATCCTTTGTTAGAACAGCAGAAGATGTTTTAGAGGTTAAAAAGGTATTAAATGAAAATGGCGGGAAACACATTAAGGTATTTTCAAAAATAGAAAATCATGAAGGTATAAATAATATAGATGAAATCATTAAAGAATCAGATGGAATAATGGTTGCAAGAGGTGATTTAGGTGTTGAAATACCATTAGAAGAAGTACCTTTCGCGCAAAAAATGATAATAAAAAAATGTAATAAAGCAGCAAAATCAGTAATTACAGCTACACAAATGTTAGAATCAATGGGGAGTAACCCAAGACCAACTAGGGCAGAAGTTTCAGATGTTGCAAATGCAATTATAGATGGAACTAATGCAGTTATGTTAAGTGGAGAAACAGCTAGTGGTAAATATCCTGTTGAGGCAGTTTCAGTTATGAGAAGAATTGTAAAGAGAACTGAAAGAGAGTTGTTAGCTATTTAAAAAGGAAGTAGATAATATGTGGTTATCAAGAACCATATCACAAAAGATAGTTATAGAAATGATGGACGTTGTTCCATATAATATAAATGTAATGGACGAACATGGAGTAATAATAGGTAGTGGGGATATAACGCGAATTGGGGCTATTCATGAAGGGGCAATAAAAGCAATAAAGGAAAAACATATAATAGAAATATATGAAGAGTCTACAAGCGTAAAGCTAGGGGTTAATGAGCCTATCATAATTGATGACAAATTAATAGGGGTAATAGGCATTACAGGCAATCCTGATGAAGTTAGACCCTTTAGTAAATTAGTTCGTGTAGCCGCTACTTTGTTAATTGAACAGTCTAGAATAGATGAGGAAATTCACAATAAAAAGCTAAATAAACAGAAATTTTATTATGAACTTACCTATAGAAAGATAGATTATGATAATAATTTTTATGAAATAGCTAAAAGTTATGGTATAGATCTTACAAAGGGTTGCCAAGCAATTCTTATAGATGGAAATATTAAATCAAAAGACTTAAAATTATTATGTAGTAAATATCCTCATTATAGTGAGATAGGAAATAGGTTGGTTTTCTTTATTACTTATAAAGAAGAATATAATGATTTAATAAAAAAATTAAGAGATATTAAAGATATTTATAATATAAGTATCGGACCTAAAGAAGGATTTGTAGCTATTTCTCTTGAAAAAGCAGAACTTGCTTTAGAAATTGGAAAAAAGATAAAACCATCAAGCTTAGTATATGATTATGATGAGTTTAGATTATTTATCTCCTTATCTCATGAGAATAAAGAAGTATTTACGTCTTTAATTTATAACTTAGATAAATCAGGAAAAAAATTAGAATTAATTGAAACTGTTCAAGCTTATATAGAAGAAAATGGTGATATTAATAATGTAGCTAATAAGCTTAAAATACACAGAAATACATTAAATTATAGATTAGAAAGAATTACTCAGCTAACAGGAAAGAATCCAAAAAAGTTGTTAGATCTTTTTGAATTAATATGTGGATTTATTTGGAGATAAGTATTTAAAGCAAAGACCACCTAATGGTCTTTGCTTATTTATAATATAATAAGAAATTTTAAAAAAAGTAAACGTTGACAATGAAAAAATTATACTATATAATGTAAATAAATATATAATAAGGTAATTAATAGGAATAAATAAAAAAATGAAATATTAGTAATGGAGTGTAGATTAGGGTTTAAGAAGAGAATTTAATAATGAAATCATTTATTTAACTATATATAAATAGAATTACAACTATATAATATTGGATTGTTACTTTTAGTAGGCTATACCTAAATAAATGTTGATTAGTTTAATCTAATTAATAGTTATTTAGGTATTTTTTTATATAAGAATATGTAAGGGGGATTTAAAAGATGGATTATAAAAATTTAGCTAAAACTATAATAGATTTAGTTGGTAGTGAAAGAAATGTTAATTCATTAGTGCATTGTGCTACAAGGCTGCGTTTTAATTTAAAAGATGAAAGTAAAGCTAATACAGAAAAATTAAAAGAAATTAATGGTGTTATGGGAGTAGTAAACAAAGGAGGACAATATCAAGTTATTATAGGCAGTGATGTGGCTAGTGTTTATAAAGAAATTATGAATATGTCTAACTTAGATAATACTAAAGAGATACAAGAAAAGAATAATAGAAAGCCTATAGCAAAAATTATTGATACTATTTCAGGAATATTTGCACCAATTTTACCTGCCATAACAGCTGCAGGTATGATGAAAGCAGTTTTGGCAATTTTAATTGCAACTAAGGCTATAACATCAAAATCACAAAGTTATCAGGTTATTAATTTTATGGCAGATGCAGCATTTTATTTTTTGCCTATACTTTTAGCAAGCTCTGCAGCTAAAAAGTTTAAATGTAATCAATATTTAGCAATGATGCTAGGTGGAATGCTTCTTCACCCTAATTTTGTTTCTATGGTTGCAGTAGCAAAGGAAACTAGCGGAGCAATTAGTATATTTGGGCTTCCAATATCATTAGCTTCTTATAGTTCATCAGTACTTCCAATCATATTAGGTGTTTGGTTTATGTCTTATGTTGAGCCAATTGCAGATAAAATTTCACCAAAAGCAGTTAAATTTTTTACAAAACCATTAATTACAGCAGTTGTTTCAGGAATAGTATTATTAGTTGTAATTGGACCAATAGGTTATCTTGTAAGTGATAAAATTGGATTAGGAATAAAGGCTATAGAACAATATGGAAGTTGGATAGTACCAACTGTACTTGGAGGATTAACTCCATTATTAGTTATGACAGGAACTCATTATGGTCTTGTACC
>JAUNBX010000028.1 GCA_030526875.1 Clostridium perfringens
TTTTATTAACCTTGTTGGAAAAATACTTTGTAACACATCATTGTTTCATATATATCTGCTTTTGAAGCAACTTCATATGGTGCATGCATATTTTGAAGGGCAACACCACAATCTATAACTTCCATATTATATTGAGCTAAGATGTAAGCAATAGTACCACCGCCACCTTGGTCAACTTTACCAAGTTCTCCTGTTTGCCAAGTTACGTTGTTTTTATCCATTATATTTCTTAAATGGGCTATAAATTCTGGATTTGCATCATTACATCCAGACTTTCCACGGGCTCCTGTGTATTTACTAAACACTACTCCATTTCCTAAAAATGCAGTATTTTTCTTTTCAACAACTGCTGGGAAATTTGGATCATATGCAACAGTTACATCTGCTGATAAGAATTTTGAATTAGCTAAAGCTCTTCTTAATTTAAGTTCTGAATAATCATCTAATCTATCCATAACTTCTGCTAAAATATTTTCAAAATATTTTGATGTCATTCCAGTAGCCCCAACGCTTCCAATTTCTTCTTTATCAACAAATAATCCTACACAAGTCTTATTAGTTTTTTCGATTTCAAGCATTGCTTCAAAAGAGGTATATGCACATATTCTATCATCATGACCATAAGCCATAACCATACTTCTATCTAAACCATAATCTCTAGCTTTTCCAGCTGGTACTATTTCAAGTTCTGAAGATACAAAATCCTCTTCTTCTATACCATATTTTTCTTTTAAAAGTGCTAAAATATTTTCTTTAACCTTTTCTTTAGCGTCTTCATCTTTAACTGGAATGCTTCCAACTAAAAGATTTAAATCTTCTCCTTCTATAACAACAGATGCCTTTTTTCCTAACTGATCTGCTGATAGATGAATTAAAAGGTCTGATATTCCAACTACAGGATCTTCCTCATTTTCTCCTATAGCTATATTTACTAAAGAACCATCTTTTTTAATTACAACTCCATGAATTGCTAAAGGAAGCGCTACCCATTGATACTTTTTAATTCCACCATAATAATGAGTTTCCATCATCGCAAGATTTGAATCTTCATATAATGGATTTGCTTTTAAATCTATTCTAGGTGCATCAATATGAGACCCTACAATTCTTAATCCATTTTCTAAAGGTTCATTACCTATTATAAACATAGCTAAGCTTTTACCTTTATTTGTTGAATATAATTTATCTCCAGATTTTATTTTTTCACCTTTTTTTATTATTTCATCTAAATCTTTATATCCATTAGTTTTAGCTATTCTTACAAGCTCTACTACACATTCTCTTTCTGTTTTAGCTTTTGACATAAATTTTTTATATCTATCTGAAAAATCAAATACTAAGATTTTATCTGCATCTGAATATTTTTCCCATGCACAGGCTACTTTTTTTTCTATTTTCTTCACCATGTATTTCCCCTCCCCAATATTAATTAAATTAATTTTATAATAGAACTATAATATTGTCAAAGTATTCTTTTATGCTTAAAAATAACTAGTAATATAAACGTCACAAGTATTAAGAATATTATTACTCCATAAAAACCTAAAACGTATTCCTTAAAGGGCATATAATCAAAACTCATAGAAAAGAGAGCTGTTACAAGTTCAAGGGGTAAAAATATAGCTGTTATTATTGTAAAAACCTTCATAAGTTCATTTGTCTTATTGGCTATTTCTGATTCATAAGCCTCCCTAACTAAAGCTAATTCCTGAGATAAGTTATCTAAAGCAATCATAAGTTTTTCTAATTTTCTACTTATAGCTTTAAAAAATACTACAGCTTCGTCATTTATAATACCGTTTTCATTTAAAGAAAGAGTGTCTCCTATATATCTTAATGGTTTTAAAAGCTTTCTAAGCTTATATGCTTCCCTGCGGACAAATAGTAGTGCATTTAACTGTTCCTTATGGGGTTCTTTTAAAATATCAAGTTCTATTTTATCACCTTTAGTTTCAAGTTCTGATATTATATTATAATTTTTTACTATAATTCTGTCTAAAATATAATAAAGAATTATAGAAGGATTCTTTATTTCTTTTAAAAGATGACAATTTTTATTCTCTTTTATATCTCCTATAAGTTCCTCTAAAAGTTTTATAGGACTTTTATAAACAGTTATTATAAAATCTTTTCCTAAAAATATATCCATTTCTTTAGATTTTATTTCATTATTTTCTTGCTCTAATATACCTATTAAAATAAATATATATTCATTATAGTAATCAATTCTTTGTTCTTGATTGTAATCTAAACATTCATCAATGCACTCTTTATTAAAAAGATATGAAATCTTTTTCATTTCATGTGATTCTGCAACAATCCAACATTTAAATGTATTTTCAGCCCAATTATTTTCTATTTTAAATTCATTGTCAATATTAAATATAACCACATCTTATCACCTAACTTTTGATATGGTTATATTTTCTTCATAAAATATAAAATTTATTCTTCTTCAATTTCCATCATTCTTTTTTCTATAATTTCTACTGGTGTTGTGTTAGACATTAAATTATATCTATAATTAGCAGCAGCTGCCTCTATAATAACTGCTATATTTCTTCCTGGTCTTACAGGAACTCTAAGTTTTTTAACTTTAACCCCTAATATTTCTAAATATTCATCATTTATTCCTAATCTATCATAGTCTCCATCATCTTTCCAATGTTCAAAATGAATTACTATTTTTATCTCTTTAGCAGCTAAAATAGAGCTTAAACCATAAAGGGCTGATACGTCTATTATTCCCATACCCCTAACCTCTAACATACCAAAGGTTATTCTAGGGGATGTTCCCATAAGTTCTCCATCTAATTCTTTAATGTCTACTGCATCATCTGAAATAAGTCTATGCCCTCTTTTTATAAGTTCTAAAGCTGTTTCACTTTTACCTATTCCGCTTTCACCAGTTATTAACATACCTATTCCATAAACATCTACTAAGACTCCATGAAGTCTAGTTTCTGGTGCCATTTGATCTGCTAAGTACATGGTTAATTTACTTATAAATTTTGTAGTTATCATATCTGTTCTTAAAACCCATGTTTTATTCTTTTTAACAGCTTTTAAAACCTCATCATGGACTTCTAAATCTCTAGTTATTATCATGCAAGATATATCAAATGAGAAAAATTTATTTAATCTCTTTTTTCTAATATCTTGTCCCATATCTTCTATAAAACTCCACTCAGCTTTTCCTATAACTTGAATTCTTTCTGGAGCAAAATAATTATAAAATCCTGCAAGTTGAAGTCCTGGTCTATTTATATCATTTACATTTATAGGCACATTTTCTTCACCTTTAAGCAAAACTTCTAAGTTAAAATCTTTGATAAGCTTTTCTACAGTTACACTCAAATTTATCACCCTTTAAAATTAATGTGTTTTATTATTAATATTTGTTTTATCATTTAATTTTATCGTCTCTAATTGAGCTCTTAAATTATTTTTAAAACTATCTATATATTGTCTTCTTAAAGTTTCTTGCTCTTTTTTTTCTGCTTCTGTTAATCCCTCTTCTTTGCTCTTTTTGTTTAGTTCATTTATTCTCTTTACTAGTTCATCTATATTCATTTGCATATTCTCCTTAATTTTTATGAAACTTATTTTAATTAGTAGAAACTAAATTATTTATCAATTTAATAAACATAATTATAATAACATAATTAAAGCAGTTATACCATAAACATTATAAAAATAGACCTAGTAAAAACTAGATCTATTAAAATCAACTATTAAATCTCCCATTATGCCGTCACACCTATAGCTTTATACCTGCGTCTCGCAGGTGGGTTTTGTGCAACTTTCATTAATAATCTTCTGTTATCAAAAAGATAAAACCTAAAGGTTTGAAGTCCTATTAATTAGAGCTTATTACAAATCCCGAAAAAGTAATGTAGGTTAAAAATATAGGCTTCGCGTACATCTCAGGACAAATTAATTTATGTCTTTATTATAGCATATTATAATTTAAAATCAATAAATTTGAAAAATTTTTTTATAGATTTATATATTTAAATCATACATTATTTTATCTATATCAAGGTCATCTTCTTCTGAAGCAATGGCTAATAAAAACTCCTTGTACTCATAGTTTTCTTTACTTATTTCACGACTTATAAATTCAACTTCTAAATTTAAATCTACAACTAAATCTTCCATAATCTCTTCTACAGAGTCTTGAGCTATATCATCTAAATAAGGCACTATTCCATTTCCTATCCATTCAATACTATTTTCATCAAAATCAGTTTCTTCATTTGCATAACACTTAGCTGCATTTATTTCAGCCTCATCAAACTCATAAAAAACTTTAACAACTAAAGTATTTTCATAATCTACGTCCTCAATAATTGATAAATCACTATTTTCTAAGTAATCTAACACTCTTATTTTATCCATAAAAACTCCTCCTAAATTTTAAAATTAATAATTAAAATTTATTACTCATTATATAATAACTCTTTATATTTCTTTTTAACTTCATTAAATTCAACATCATCCTCTACAAGATTATATTCCATTTTTTCTAAAACATTATCAACTCTAAATACAAAAGCATCATCCTCATTTTTATCACCTTCAAGGGGTGATAAAATTATATATTCTTTTTCATCTTTTGTATCCTCATTTAAAAATATTTTAGCTACTACTTCAAATTCTACTTTATTTCCCTCTTCATCTTTAAAAGCCATTATTTGGTTTTCTTCCATTTTTTCAAATCCTTTCAAAATAAATTCTTAATCAAGAAGTTTTGATATATTATCTTTATAAAAAATATACTCATAATGAAGGGCTCTAGTTAAAACTACATATAGTAGCTTTTTATCCATTTCATCATCTTTATATTGTACTTCATCTAAATTATAAACTATAGAGCAGTCAAACTCTAGTCCTTTAGTAAGATATGATGGTATTATTATTTTTTCCAATTTTAATTCTTTATTTTCTTCCTTAACTAAAGTAAAATCATATTTTGAATATTTTTTTATTGCATCTTTTATTTTTTTGCATTCCTTTGCACTTTTTCCTATTATTGCTATAGATGTTCTTCCTTCTCCTATAATCTTTTCTACTATCTTGTCTAAGTTTTCACAAAAATCTTTATTATTATTAAATTTTATTATCTTAGGCTTCTCCCCATGCCTTAGTATTGGCTTTGCAGAAATTTCATAATTTTTTTGTTTTTCTAAAACCTTGTTTGCAAATTCTATTATTTCAACAGTACTTCTATAGCTTTGTTTCAATGTTTTATAAATTCCCTTTTCCTTAAATATATTCTCTATTACACTATTCCAATCTTTAATTCCTTTATAATAATATATACCTTGACCTAGGTCCCCCACAATAGTTAAAGAACTCCTCTTTGACATCATTGCTATAACTTCCATTTGCATCATTGAATAGTCTTGTGCTTCATCTACGACTATATGTTTTGCTAAATCACTATCTAAAATACCTTCTATCTTTAACTTTATATAAAGCATAGCTCCTAAATCATCTGCATCTAATATATTTTTTTCTATGTTTTTTTCTAAAGATATTTTTATGAATTCTCCTAACTCTTTAGGAATAACCTTACATATTACTTTTTCAAAAAACTCCTCATCTTTAAACATATCTAAATAAATATTAGATGTAGTTAGTCCTTTCCACTTTTCAAAATATTCATTAAATTCCTTCTTTAAAACATTTTGAAATTCTCTTTTAAAGTTATCCCTCTCATCGTAAAGTTCTATAAGTTTTTCACGTCTCTCTTTAGAATCTTCCATTTTCTTTTTAAGTCTAGCTATTTTATACTCATAATTAAAATCTATTTTATCTAAAACAGTTAAAACTTTTTCTTTCATTTTTAAAGAAAAATATCTTTTTATTTCATCTTTTCTTTTATTTATAGGATATTTTATTAAATCCTTTGTAAATAATCTCTTTATTTCTTTTTTATCAAAAAGACTATACCCCTTTACAATTATATTTTCCACATTAGAATCTTTAATCTCTAAAACTTTTAAATAAGTATCTAAAATATTCTTAAATTGCCATGAACCCTTAAATCTACTTTCTTTTAAAATAAACTTGGTTTTATCGTCTTCCTCATTTTCTAATATACTTATAAATTTTTTATCTTTAGTTATAATCTTTCCTTTTAGATTTAACATCTCAAGGGCTATATCTTCAAAGGTTTTTTGCTTAACATCAGTAACTCCAAGATCTGGCAATACTTCTGATATATAATCTAAAAATAATTTATTAGGGGCAATAACTAAAATATCTTTAGGTTCTAAAATATCTTTATATCTGTATAAAAGATATGCTAATCTATGAAGTGCCACTGTAGTTTTTCCTGATCCTGCTGACCCTTGTATTATAAGGGGAAAATTCTTATCTGCTCTAATTATTTCATTTTGCTCTTTTTGTATAGTTGCAACTACTTCTTTTAGCTTATTTCCTGTTCCATTTTCTAGATTTATTCTAAGAAATTCATCAATTAACGCTTCTCCTTCTTCATTATCTAAATTTGACTTTAATATTATTTCATTTAATCCCTCATCAAAACATTTTATAATTTCATTATCTTCATATAAAAATTTTCTCTTTAACTTAAGTTCCCCATTTATAACTCCCATAGGTGCTCTATAATAAGCTTCTCCTTGAGTACCACTATAATAAAGATCTGCAATTGGAGCTCTCCAATCTATAACCTTCTCTTCTCCTTCTTTTATATCTCCTAAACTATTTTTTCCTATATAAAAGCTTTCTGTATCTTTTCTAAATTCCCTAAAATCTATTCTTGCAAAATACGGCTTTATCTTAGCCTCATCATATATTTCAAGATTTTTTTCTACTATATTAAAAAGCTTTTTATTTATAAAAAGTTCTTCACTGTAAGCTCCTTTAGAACCTTTTTCAAGTTCACTTATTTTATCTTTTAAACTTTTTTCATCTATTTTTATTCTATCTATTTCACTATGTATCCAATTTCGAATCTTTATTAAATTTCCCTTTTCATCATTTAAAACATCACATTCTTTACTCATAAGGTCAATTCCTTTCTAATCTAAAAATATGGTCACTACAATATTTATATATTATAATAAACCGTAAAAAATTAAAATAGACAATCTAAAAATAAGATTTAGATTGTCTTTAAAGCCCATCAATTATTTTTCATATTTTTCGTGAAAAAATTTAGATAAATTATCTAAAGATCTTATAAGAACCTTTTCTTCTTCCTCACCTAAACTTTTTATAGTAGCTGCAATCATATCATCATGAAACTTTTTATGAAGATATCTAGCTCTTTTTCCCTGTTCAGTTAACTTAATTAAAACTATTCTTCTATCCTCTTCTATTCTACGTCTTTCTACATAGCCTTTTTTTATAAGCTTATTAATAGCAGTAGTTAAAGTTCCTACTGTTATACTAAGGTCATTTGCAACCTCAGACATTGTTCTTTCTTTTTTTTCACCTATTGCCTCTATTGTATGAATCTCTGTTACTGATAAATCTGATAGTTCTTTACTTTCTTTTAAAGATTTTTCCTCTATTCTTAGTATATCATTAAATAATTTGACTAAAAGATTATTTAAAACACCCCTATTATCTGTCATTTTTCCCTTCCTCTCTCTTTTGTTTTCTCTTAACCTCTACCTCTCTTTTATTTTCCCTAAATATCATATAAAATAAATTTTTATTATAATATATTTCGATAATCCAAATACACTATTAAAACTTAGTACTAATTAACAAGTGATTAATTAACTTTATTAATTATTTTTCATAACAATTTATAATTTCTCCAAAATATAAAATATGAGGCTCTTCACTACCATAGAAATTTTTTCTTATATTCTCTGGCAACTCTTCTATCTTTAACTTATTGCTGTATATTACATTACACTCATAATACATATTACACTTATCAACAACTGCAAACTCTTTATCATAACCACTTATAAAACTTATATTTGCTTCTTTCTCTTTATTTATATCTCTTCCTGATTTACTACCACATATTCCTAAAGCTTTTTTTAAACCTTCACCAAAAGGAATACTTACTGTGAATTTTTTACTATTTTTGATAAAATTATTTGTATATCTTTGTGGCCTTACAAGAATCATAAATACATGTTTTTTCCACATAAATCCAACAGAACCCCAACTTATTGTCATAGTATTTATTTTTTCTTCATTTCTTGCTGTTAAAAAGGCTCCTTGTTGGTGTAAATATTTCATAGCTTTATCTAAGTTATTATTAAAATCCATAAAATTTCCTCCTAATTTTTAATATAATTTAGGCTTCTTTAGAAAATCTTCCACTCGTTTCATTTCTTTCTCATGTTTTATTTTATATTCTTCTCTTTCTTTTTCTAAAGCACTTTCATATCTTTCATATTCAATTTCAGCTTCTTTTAGAAGTTCTAATCCTAAACCAGTTGGATATTCTCCTTTGAAAACTACTTTTTTTATTCCTGATTGTATTATATGGATACAACAAAACACACAAGGTTGAGTTGTTACATAAATAGTTCCTCCATTGCAACTTGTTCCATGCTTTGCACATTGATTTATAGCATTTGCTTCTGCATGACCTGCTCTGCAAAGCTCAAGACCTTGCCCTGATGGAATTTTCCTTTTTTTTCTCTCACAATATCCAATATCCGAACAATGTATGGTACCAGTTGGCGCTCCATTATACCCAGTTGCTATTATTTGTTTATCCTTTATAATCACAGCTCCTACTTGTCTACTTAGACAAGTACTTCTTAACTTACTCTCTTCTGCAATATCCATAGCCCATTCTGTAAAAAGTTTACGTTCCATAAAATCCCCCTCTTCTTTAGTTATCTCTAATTATATTTTAAGACATTTTAAATAATTTGCAATACATAACTAAATTACTATATATTCTGATAAATACTATTATATTTTATCATTACTTTATGAAAAATTACATTTTTAATTATTTATTTTATTTTTCTGAATTTTTTATAATTAATTTTACATATTTGTAAAATTATGTTAAAATTAAAAAGGGGTGAATCTATGAATATAGAGAGAGAAATAGAGAAAATATGGCTAAATTATGATAAGTTAAACTACTATAACGCCTTAACAACCTGTAATAAAATTTTAAGTAAATATCCATATTTTGAAGAAATTTTAGAAATAAAAGCTTATATATTATATATAAATGGTTACTTAGAAGAAAGTTCTCTTTGTTGGGAAATGAATTATTCTGAAAATAATAATAATGCTGCTAAATTTTGCTTAGATAATATGAAAAATTATAAGAACTTAGAATCTTTATATAAGGAAGCGTTAAATGATATTAAAAATAAAAAATTAAACAGTGCTTTAGACAAATTAATAACTTGCTCTCATAGTGATTTTAATAAAATTCCTGTGGGAAATGCCATTGAAAAATGTAATCTTCTAAAACTTGGAGTTTTACCTAAAGACATAAATATAGGAGAACCATTAGTTTTGGAAGAAATAGATAAAATCTTTAAAATTAGTTTGCTAGAAAGAATTAAAGTTAAAATTAAAAACCTTAAAAACAATTTAAAAATCAAATTATCCCCTAATTGATTTAAATAGGGCCTAAAGAATATAAAAAATCCTTTAAGCCCTAAACTTACTTATTCTATTTTTTCTTTTTCACAAAGCTCTTCTAAGTACTTTCTAAGATTAGACTCTTTGTCTTCGCTAACTATAGCAATTACATAATCTCCAGACCGTATCATAGTATTTCCATTTGGTATTATTTCACTACCACTTCTTTCAACTGAAACCATTAAAGCTCCATCTGGAAGTTTTATATCTTTTAATCTTTTACCAACAATAGGTGTTCCTAAATGTACTATATATTTTACTAGAACCTTTTCTGAGCCGTCTCCAACTATCATACCTGTATTTGCTTTTATTCTTCTTTCTAGCAGTGATTCATAAATTGGTTTACTTCCAATTAAATCAGCTACCAAAAATGCTACACCACAAACTACAGCAACTGGTCCTAATTGAGAGAAATTCCCACTCATTTCACAAACAAGTATAAGACCTGTTAAAGGTGCTCTAACTATTGATGAAAACATTCCCGCCATAGCAATTAATATAAAATTCATTAATAAGTTTTCATTAAGTCCTAAATAAGTAACTGATATATCACCAAATACTACTCCAACTAACGCTCCTAAAGTTAAAAGTGGAAATAATATTCCACCTGGAGAATCAGATGAGAAACTTATCATTGAAAATATAAATTTAAAAACTAAAAGCATTAGCGCTATCTTTATTGCCATACCATTTACTAGTATATTATTTATAAGGTCATTTCCTCCACCTAGTATTTGTGGCATAGTTAATCCAAAAACTAAAGCAAACATAAATGGAATTATCATTCTATATCTAAGTTTTACTTTGATTTTTTTATAAAGATCTTGTGTTTTTAAAAGTATTACATTGTAAAAAGCTCCAGCAAGACCTAAAATAACCCCTAAAGCTATAAGCAATGCATAATCCTCAAAAGGAATTATTGAAAGAGTATGTGTATCTAATATAGGCTGTGGTCCAAAAAATATCCAAGTAACTAAGTCTGAACTTACAGCTGCTGCTATTGCAGATAATAAAATTATAGGAGAAAAGTTTTTATGTACTTCTTCCATAGCAAACATTGCACCTGCTAAAGGTGCATTAAATGCAGCTGAAAGACCTGCTCCTGCCCCACTTGTTAAAAGAAATCTCTCCTCTAATTTTATCCTTTTAAATAATTTACTTATTATTTGTCCGACACTTGCACCTAATTGAATAGATGGTCCTTCAATTCCAAGAGATAATCCCCCTCCAATTGCTATAACTCCACCTATAAATTTAGTTATTAATATTCTAACTGGTGAAACCTCAAAATATCCTGTAAGTATACCTTCAACTTGAGGTATACCGCTACCACTTATCATTCCATCATTTTCAACAAGTCTACCAACAATATATCCCATTATAGCTAACACTATTATACCTAAAATTATATATATTTTATTAGCATCCATAAATGCATATACTGCTTTTGTATATCCATCTAAATATTCTAATATAAGCCTATATATTGATATGACAAGGCCAGCACCAGCACCTATTAATATACTCTCTAGGACAACTCTAAGTTTTAACCCTTTTAAAGTTTCATAGACCTTAGATGTTTTACTTCCCAAAGTTTACACTCCTTTCTTAAAATTCAGTACGATTTATTATAACTCTTAAAATGTACTTATATCAACCATTATAAATCATTCCTATTCATAAAAAAATTTAATGCTTAAATAATTAATATTAAATTTACATTTAACATTAATTATTTATTTTTTTATCATTTAATTCATCTATAACTTCTCCAATTATCTTTATTCCTTTTTCAATTTCTTTATTAGTAGTTCTAGAAAAACCTATTCTCATCCAATTTTCCTCTTCCTTGTTTACAAAAAATATATCACCTGGCATAAACACTACTCCCTTTTCATAGCATTTACTTAAAACATTTCTAGAACTTAAGTTTTTCAGCTTTACAAAAACATAAAGCCCACCATTTCCTAAAACTTTTTCATTTGGAATATATTTTTCTATTTCTTTTACAGTAAAATCATATCTATCTTTGTAATGTTTTCTTATCTTTTTTACATATCTTTTAAAAGAACCACTTTCCATATATTTATGGAATACTCCTTGATCTATAAAAGAAGTATGAATATTTTTAGATCGCTTTACGCTTTCTAAAACGTTTATAAGATCCTTATCTGCAAATATCCATCCTATTCTTATACCTGGAAATAAAATCTTTGAAAAACTTCCTGCATAAATAACTCCATTTCCTCTATTACTAAGAGCAACAAGTGGTGCCACATGGGAGCTTGAATACACAAGTTCTTCATTGAAACCATCTTCTATTATTGGAACTTTGTATTTTTTGCATATATTATATACATTTTGCCTTTTATCTCCATCCATAACAATACCTGTTGGATTATGATAAGATGGAATTAAATATATAAGCTTAGGTTTATATTCTTTTAAAGTATATTCTAAGCTTTCTAGATTGATACCATCATCATCCATTTTTATAGGCTTTATATTAAGTCCATATGTCTTCATTATCTTTATTGCAGTATTATGAGTTGGATTTTCACAAGCTATTACATCCTTTGGATTTGTTAAAGTGCTAAGAATTATATTAAAGGCTTCTGTAAAACCATTTGTTATTAGGATATCCTTTTTTTCTGTTGATACACCCTTATTCTCCATATAAGTTTTTATATATTCAATTAATGGCTTATAACCTTTTGCATAACCATAATTTAAAAGTTTATCTCCTTCCATTGAAAATACATTTAAAAAAGCCCTTTTAAACTCTTCTAAGTCAAAAAGGCTTTCATCAGGTGCTATACTTTTAAAAGAAATCATTCCCTTTTTCCATGGCAATTCTGTCTTTACAACATCTAACTTTTCACATAAAACCCCATAATCTTTTATAAGACTTTTCCACCTTACTTTAAAATCATCATCTCTTATCTCTTTCTCAATAGCTATAAAGGTTCCTTTTCCTCTAAAGGTTTCTATAATTCCTTCATTTTCTAAATTTTCATAAGCTAATATTACTGAATTTCTACTAATTCCTAGTATTTTACTTACTTCTCTAGTTGAAGGAAGTTTACTCCCTTTTTTTAATATCCCTTTATTTATTTCTTTTTTTATATGATTTTGTATCTGAACATTTATTTTTTCTTCTTTATTTATATTTAAGGATGAAAAAATCAAAATCTCACCTACTTTATTTTTATTCTTCCTTAATTATAATATAAAACTCTTATTAAACATAGTTTCTTATGCTTTTAATATTTCCATCTTCAATATATACTCTTGGTATTCTTTGTTTTATCATACAAAGAATTTCATAATTTATAGTTCCCATAATCTCTGCCATATCATCTGCATCAAATCTTAAATCATCTTCTTGTCCAAGAATTATAACCTCATCTCCAACTTTAACTTCACCTAAGTCTGTTACATCTACCATACATTGATCCATACATATATTCCCAACTATTGGCGCAAACTTTCTATTTATTATCACTTTAGCTTTACCGCTTAAAAGCCTTGAATAACCATCAGCATATCCTATTGGAAGAGTTGCTATAACACTTTTTCTTTCTGTCTTAAACTTTCTTCCATAACTTATATACATGTTTTCATCTAAAGTTTTAACATGGGCTACCTTTGTTTTTATGGTTATAGCTTTCTTTAATTTTAAATTTTGCATTTTTACTTCTTTTGATGGATAATATCCATAAAGAACTATACCAGCTCTTACTCCATCTAAATAAGTTTCAGGCATATCTATTATTGCTCCACTATTTGACACATGCTTTAGTGGAATATCTATTCCCGATTTTACCAATTTATCATTAAACTCAATAAGTTTTTTAAATTGCTCCTTAGTATATTCTTTATTTTCCTCATCTGATGTTGAGAAATGAGTAAATAGCCCTACAACTTCAATTCCTTCTAAAGAACAGATCTCTAAAACCTCTTCAAAACTTTTATTATTTATTAAAAATCCTATTCTTCCCATACCAGTATCTAAAGATATATGAACCTTTGCTTTTTTACCTAAATTTAAAGCTATTTCTGATAATCTTTTAGCATATTCTATATCAAAAATAGTTTGCTCTATATCATAATTTATTAAATCACCTGCAAACTCTAGGGGAGTGTATCCAAGTATCATAATTGGTCCATTAATATTTCCATGTCTAAGTTCCATAGCTTCAGTTATAACAGCTACAGCAAGTTTTGTTGCTCCATTTTCTAAAAGTACTGGAGAAACATCTAAAGCACCATGTCCATAAGCATCTGCTTTTACTACAGCTATTATTTCTCTTTCTTTAACCATTTCTCTTATATTTGTTATATTATATTTTATTGCATTTAAATCAACTTCTGCCCATACAGGTCTAATGATTTTATCCATTATTTTTACCTTCCTTTTATTTCCACGTATCTTTAATATTATATTATTATTATATTAAAAATTTTTATAAAAAAAAGAACCACTAAAGGATTTATTTTCCCCTTTAGTGGTTTTTAACATTTTCTTATGTATATTAATATTAAACTTCCTCTATGCTTATAACATCATATCCAGCTTCATCTATAGCATCTGTTATTTCCTTATTATCCTTTGAAGTCTCAGCCTTTGCATATTTTCCTTCTAAATTAACTTCAATTGAAGTTGCACCTAATTCTTCTAAAGCTTCTTTTACATGTGCAACGCAATGCCCACAACTCATTCCATCTATCATTATTTTTTTCATAATTATCTCTCCTTTTCCTTATGCTCCCCACCCTTGGGGGGTGATTTAATTTTATTATATACTTTTAATTTTTTTTGTCAATATTAATTATACATTAAATATTAACTTTATCTTAGTATTTGACTTTTTTTAAAATTATATTCCTCATCAGATATTTCTCCTCTAGAATACCTTTCATTTAATATTTCCAATGCTTTATTATCATCTTTTTTTTCAAGATTCAAACCCTTTATATTCTTATTACTTTTAAAAAATCTATAAGCAAAGTAACCTATACCTATTATAATTATTAAAGTTATTAAAGCTCCTAAAAATCCGAAGCCTCCTCCTGAAAATCCATACCCATAGCACATATTATTACTCCTTTCTCTCCTCCCTAGGGGGGTACTCAATTTTTATTATATACTTTTCAATTTTTTTGTCAATATTTATGTAAATTGATTATCTTTTACTTCTTAAACTATAGAAAGTTAACTATCTAAGGAATAAACCTTACATATAGTTAACTTTTATAATAATTATTATTCTAATATAACTTCCTCTTTACTATCCATTATTTTATTAAATTTTCTAGCCACTGCAACTGTTACAGCCATTGTTCCATTAACATTTAACATAGTTCTTCCCATATCTAAAATAGGGTCTATAGCAATTATAGCACCTGCTAAAGGAAAATAATCTCCCATTCCCATACCTGATACTACAACAGATACGGCAATAGTTGCAGTTCCAGGCACTCCTGCAATTCCAAGTGAACTTATAACTACTATTACTAAAAGCATAGCATAAAAATTAAAATCCATAGGAGTCCCCGTCATATTAGCTAAGGTAATTACCATAAGTGTTGGGTATATTGCAGCACACCCATTCATTCCAGCATTAGCTCCTAAACTTCCTACAAAACTTGCAATCCCTTCATCTACCCCAATATTTTTATTTAATGCTTTTATAGTCATAGGAAGTGTTCCAAGACTTGAACGAGAGGTAAAAGCTAAAACTAATGGTTCCATAACATCTTTTAAATATTTTAAAGGATTAACTCCATTTAAAGCTACTATAATTAAATGAACAATAAACATTAAAATTATACTTACATATATTGCTAAAATAAAATCTAAAACACTAAAAATTGCATCTAGTCCTCTTTGTGCAATTGTATTTGCTAAAAGAGCAATTACAGCATAGGGCATAAGTTTTATAATTGTCATAGTAATACTTACCGCTATCTTATATCCTCCTAAAATAAGGTTCTCTATGCCTTCTATAGTATCTTTATACTTTTTCTTAACCCTTCTCATAGCAAGTCCAATAAATCCTGAAAATATAACAACAGCTACTATATTTCCATCTACCATAGCTTCAAAAGGATTACTAGGCAATAAATTTCTTAAAGTATCTACTACAGATGTAATCTCCCTAGCACTTGTGTCTGATGCTACACTACTTATTGCTGAACCTAAATTAAACAAATTTCCAACAAATATTCCAACTATACTTGCTAAAAGAGTTGTTAGTAACAACATAAAAATAGATGTAACTGCTATTTTACTTAACTTATCACTATCTTTCATCTCAATTATTACCTTAATTATTGAAAAGAAAACTAAAGGTACTATTATCATTTTTAATAAATCCATAAATCCATTTCCAAATAAACCAAACCAAGTACTTACTTCATTTATCCAAGGTAAATCCATTGGCTTACTAGGAAATCTTGCAACGCACTGAATAATTCCTCCAAGTAAAAAACCTAAAAAAATTGATAAAATCATTCTATTTGAAAATTTTATTTTTTTCTTTTCTAATACCCTTACTAAGTAAAATAAACCTAACAACACTAAAATAAATAATACTGTTTTTATATTTGTTATCATTAAAAATTCTGATAAAAACTTATTACTCTCCATTTCCCCTCCTAATAGTATATTATTCCTATAAATTTTATATGTTATTATTTTAAGTTTTATTACCATTTATGTCAATATAAATATTTTTAAATAACTGTAAACAAAAAAAATCTAAAAGGGAGAATCTTCCCTTTTAGATTTTTTACTCTTCCTCTTCAACTAGTTCATACATCTCTTTAGCCCTATCTACGTACATTATACCCTCTAAATGATCTATCTCATGCATAAAGCATCTTGCTAAAAGCTCTTGAGCTTCGTAAACTCTCTTTTCCCCATTTTCATCTAAAGCTTCTATTTTAATTGCAACAGGTCTTTCAACCAGCCCTTCATGCATTACATAACTTAAGCATCCTTCGTAATCTTCATAAGTTTCCTTAGAAACCCCTAAAATTTTAGGATTTATAAGAACATACTCATTTTCCCCATCACCAAAATTTATATATATAACTCTTTTAGTTATTCCAATTTGTGGAGCCGCTAATCCAATACCATCAACAGTAGCTAATGTATCTTTTAAATCATTTATAATAGACTTTGCCTCTTTTATATCTAAAATAGGATCACATACCTCTCTTAAACAAGGTTCCCCTATTTGTACTATCTTTTTAACTGCCATTTTAAAATCTCCTTCCTAAAATCCTCTAAATATATTAAAACATAAATTTTATACTTTTTCATCAAAAAAATATATTTAAAATATATATTTTTTACTATAATTTAAATATAAATATCAATATGGATATAAAACTTAAAAATATACTTAAAGTACATAGATATAAAACAGTTTGATTAACAGTTAAGCCTTTTTCTAAAAGTCTATAATGAACTTGACTCCTATCTGCTTTATATATTGGCTTTTTCTCTTTCATTCTCTTTAAAACTACAAACAAATTATCAAAAATAGGAACTCCTAAAATAAGTATAGGAATTAGTATTGAAAGGGCAGTGGTTTGTTTAAAAGCTCCTTCTAAAGCAATTATTGATAATATAAATCCTAAAAAATTTGCTCCTGAGTCTCCCATAAAAACTTTAGCTGGATACCTATTAAATATTAAAAAAGCTAGTGTTATACCAAGTAAAGCTATAGACATTGAGGAAGGTGCATTTTCTCCTTTTATAAAAGCAACTATAAACATAGTAGTAGATGATATTGCAACTATAGCCCCCGCAAGGCCATCTATTCCATCTATCCAATTTATAACTGTTGTAACCCCAAATATCCACGTTATAGTTAATATAAGCTGTAGAATATTTGGTAGTATTATGTAATTACCTGTAACAGGGTTTGTAAATCCTCTAAATACTATTCCTGATTTATATATAACTATCGATGATATTATCTGAATAGTAAATCTAGGAATTATAGGAAATTCTATACCCTTTGTCTTATTATAATCATCTAATAAACCTATTGCAAAAATCATAAAAGACGTAATTAAAATTACTACTGATTCCTTTGAATATGTAATTTTATCTATAAAAATTAGATAAACCAAGAAAAAAGAGATAAACATAGGGACACCTCCTATTAAAGAGATAGGTTTATTATGTTTTTTTCTTCCCTTAGGTTTATCTGTAAAGCCAAATTTAATAGACAATTTTATTAAAGGTATCATTAATGCACACGCTATTAAGAAAGAACTTATTAATATGAATAAATAATTTACCATTATAACTCACCCTTAATTATACCTTTTTCTTAAGTTATTTATATTTTATTAAAATTAGTTGAATATTTTATCTTCTATAGTACAAATTGAAAATATATGATATTTTTCTGAAGCACCCTTTTTTTCTTTATACTTACTTATTATGTTTTTTAATTCATTATTTAATACTAAAAATTCTTCTTTTGTTAAATATAATTCATCAAAATTTAGACTAATACTATTAAAATCATCTTCATCACTCTTTTCAATTGATTTTATAGCTTTTTCTTTAGATTTTTCATAATAATCATTAATAACCATTGATATTTGTGAGTTATAAATTTCTTTTGTTGTACTTCTTATATTTTGAGTTTCTATCTTAAAATTCTCTGCAGTTAAAGAATAATATTTTGCAACTATTCCTTTTATCTCTTCTGTCCTTACAAGTTTTACAATTCCAACTCTTTCTAACTTCTTTATATGATAATGAACCTTTGAGGGAACTTCTTCAAAAAAATCAGCAATTTGTTTTACCGTAGCTTCTTCTCTATTATTTTTTAGGAATGTTATTATTTTTAAGCGATATGGATCTGAGTAAGTTTTTATTTCATCTATTGTTGTTAATTTTATAGTTTGTTCCATTTAATTTTAGCCCCCTATTAAGGAAATTTTATACTATTATAGCATATTTTATTAAAGTGTTAAAGATATATTATTTTATTTGATAAATTAAAATCAAAAACATTATTTTTCTATATTAAGTTAAACATAAATTTATACTGAATTACTTATATTTTAAAGTTAGAAAGCAAAAATTTAGGCCTAAGGAAATTTCCTTAAACCTAAATATTTAACCTCTTTGATCTATCATAGACTTAACTTTCATAAGTCTTGTTAGAGCTCCTCTTTCGTTTTCATCAAGCTTCATTCTTATATATTTTATAGTCTCTTCTAACTGAGGAATTGTCATATATTCAAGAGCATTAACCCTTCTTCTTGTTTTTTCTATTTCATCCGCCATAAGTTGACCAGATTTTTCAACTTCTGCAAGTTCTAAAAGTTTTGGAAGTATTCTATATAGCTTTCCTATAGCATCATCAAGTTCCGCTGAAGTATTCATAAATCCATAAGGATATATACTTCCTTCGTCACCTTCTAATTCCCTTTTAAAGTTCATTATAGGAACATTAACACTCATTACGTTTTTAGTGCCTACTTCAACCTTTATATTTTCTTTTGGGTAAGCTATAGCCTCTTCTAAAAACTCTGAACTCATAACAGCCCTTGCCATAACAAAATCTTTTAAAGATTCTCCAAGTTCTTTTTCAACTTCTTCTCTTATTTTGTTATTATACTTAATAAGATTTATAAATTGTCTCATAAGTTCATCTTGTTTATCTTTTAAAAGCTTATGACTTCTTTTAGATGTGGCTAATCTTTTCTTTAGTTTTGATAGTTCCATTCTTGTAGGATTTACATTTAATTTTTGAGCCATATTTTACTCATCATCTCCTGGCATATACTTTTCTAAGTATTCATCTCTAATTCTCTTAAGCTCTGATTTTGGAAGAATCTTTAGTAGCTTCCAGCCAAGCTTTAATGTTTCTTCTATGCTTCTATTTGTTGTAAATCCTTGTGAAACATATTCTTTTTCAAAAGCTTCTGCAAATTTAGCATAAGCTTTATCAGCATTAGATAGTGCAGATTCACCTAAGATTGCTGCAAGTTCTTTAGCTTGCTTTCCTTGTGCATAAGCTGAGAATAATTGGTTCATTGTATCTGCATGGTCTTCTCTAGTTTTTCCCTTACCAATCCCCTTATCCTTAAGTCTTGAAAGAGATGGAAGTACATCTATTGGAGGCATAATACCTTTTTTATAAAGTTCTCTTGAAAGCATTATTTGCCCCTCTGTTATATATCCTGTAAGGTCAGGAATTGGGTGAGTCTTATCATCTTCTGGCATTGTAAGTATTGGAATTTGAGTTATTGAACCTTCTTTTCCAATTAATCTTCCTGCTCTTTCATAAAGTGTTGAAAGGTCAGTATATAAATATCCTGGATATCCTCTTCTTCCTGGAACTTCTTTTCTAGCTGCTGATACTTCTCTTAAAGCTTCTGCGTAGTTTGTTATATCTGTCATTATGACTAAAACGTGCATTCCTTTTTCATAAGCTAAATACTCAGCTGCAGTAAGTGCCATTCTAGGAGTTGCAATTCTTTCAACTGCTGGGTCTGATGCTAAGTTCATAAATAGAACTGATCTATCAATAGCTCCTGTGCTATTAAACTCTTCAACGAAGAATTCTGCCTCTTCAAATGTGATACCAATTGCTGCAAATACAACGGCAAATTTTGAATCTGAATTTAAAACTTTAGCTTGTCTTGCTATTTGTGCTGCAAGTTCTGCATGCGGAAGACCTGCTCCTGAAAATACTGGAAGCTTTTGTCCTCTAACTAAAGTGTTTAAATGGTCTATTGCTGAGATTCCAGTTTGAATAAATTCTGATGGAAAGTTTCTTGCAACTGGATTTATAGCTTCACCATTTATATCTACTCTTTTATCTGGTATTATCTCAGGACCATCATCTTTTGGTCTTCCCATTCCGTCAAAGACCCTTCCAAGCATATCTTCAGATACACCAAGTTCTAGCGGTCTTCCTAAGAATCTAACCTTAGTCTCTTTAAGATTTATTCCAGAAGATCCTTCAAAAAGTTGAACCATAGCTTTATCGCCATTAACTTCTAAGACTTTACCACGTCTCATTTCACCAGTTTGCATTTCAATTTCAACTAGTTCATCATATTTTACACCTTCTACGCCTTCAACAGCCATTAAAGGTCCTACAACTTCTGTTACTGTTTTATACTCTTTAAGCATTATAGAACCCCTCCTTCGTTAATTAATTTATCTATTGATTCTTTTAATTCTACTAATATATCATCCATTTTAGATAACTCTTCTTCAGGAATATATTTGCTTCTAGCAATTCTATCTCTAACTTCAAGTTCTAATATTTTTTCTAAATAAACACCAGCTTCTAGTGCTCTTTTTCCTTCATGGATAAATGAAAGTACAAGTTTTAACATTTTATATTGTTTAGTAAGTGAAGAGTACGTATCAACTTCATGGAAAGCATTTTGTTGAAGATAATCTTCTCTTATTGATTTTGCAACTTCAAGTTTTAATTGGTCTCCTTCTGATAATGCATCTATACCAACTAATCTTACGATTTCTTCAAGTTGTGCTTCTTCTTGAAGAAGTGCCATAGCTTCTGTTCTAAGGTTTGACCAATCAGATGATACATTTTCATCCATCCATTGTCCCATTTTATCTAAATATAATGAGTATGAAGATAACCAGTTAATTGATGGGAAATGTCTTTTATAAGCAAGCTGAGCATCTAGTCCCCAGAAAACTTTAACTATTCTTAATGTTGATTGTGTTACTGGCTCTGATATATCTCCTCCTGGAGGTGAAACTGCTCCAATTGCTGTAATAGCACCTTGTCTTTCTTCTTTTCCTAAAGTTATAACCTTACCAGCTCTTTCATAGTACTCTGCAAGTCTTGAACCTAAGTATGCTGGATAACCTTCATCACCTGGCATTTCTTCAAGTCTTCCTGACATTTCTCTAAGTGCCTCTGCCCATCTTGATGTTGAGTCAGCCATTATAGCTACTGAGTATCCCATATCTCTAAAATACTCTGCAATTGTAATTCCTGTATATATAGACGCTTCTCTAGCTGCAACTGGCATATTTGAAGTATTAGCTATTAAAACTGTTCTTTTCATTAAGCTTTCACCAGTTTTAGGGTCAATAAGTTCTGGGAACTCATTTAAAACGTCAGTCATTTCATTACCACGTTCTCCACATCCAACGTAAACAACTATTTCTGTATCCCCCCATTTAGCAACTTGGTGTTGAACAACTGTTTTACCAGCTCCAAATGGACCAGGAACTGCTGCTGCTCCCCCTTTTGCCACTGGGAAAAATGTATCTATAACTCTTTGTCCTGTAGTCATAGGCTCTATTGGATTTAACTTTCTAGCATATGGTCTACCTTTTCTTACAGGCCATTTTTGCATCATTGTTAATTCCTTTAATCCATTTTCAGTTTCTAAAACACAAACTATTTCTTCAACTGTAAAACTTCCTAATTTTATTTCTTTAACTGTTCCTGATACTTTAAATGGAATCATTATTTTGTGAAGTACAACAGGTGTTTCTTGAACTGTTCCTATTACATCACCTTCTGACACTTTGTCGCCTACTTTAACTGTAGGTTTAAAATCCCATTTTTTTTCTCTATTTAATGATTTAACTTCAACACCTTTAGTTAAGAAGGAACTATTAGCAGCTTTCATAAAAGCATCTAAGGGCCTTTGAATTCCATCAAACATGGCTTCCATAAGTCCTGGTCCAAGTTCTACTGAAAGTGGCTCTCCTGTTGTTACAACTGGGTCCCCAGGTCCAATTCCTGAAGTTTCTTCATAAACCTGAATAGAAGCTTTATCCCCTCTCATTTCAATTATTTCACCTATAAGTTTCTTATCTCCAACTTTAACAACGTCAAATACATTAGCTTCATCCATAGAATCTGCTACAACTAGGGGTCCTGAAACTTTTACAATTCTTCCGGTTTTCAAACTTATCATCCTACTTTCTATAATATATTAACGCCTACAGCTTTTTCAACATTATCTGAAATTCTTTGTTTTCCTATATTTAAACTTCCTTGATTACTTGGAATAAGTATTATAGCAGGAAGCATTTGTTTTGTGTATCTCTCTATAGTTTCTTCTATATTCTTAGCTACATGTTCAGTTACAAAAATAATTGCATAATCTTTGTGTGCAAGTTTATCAATAGTCTTTTTAGCCTCTTCACTTTCCACAACTGGAAATACTTCTATCCCTAACGCTTTAAAAGCTAAAACTGAATCTTTATCCCCTACAACAGCAACTTTCTTATACATAACCGTCACGCAACCTTTCTCTTATAACTTCCTTGTCTATATTATTTAATTTACCAACCATAATAGTTCTAACTTGTTTAATTTCGCTTTCCTTAGCATGCATGTAAGCTAGAACTGGTTCTAATCCTTTTGTTATAAGCTTAGCTTCTTTTATCATTTTCATTAAATAATTATCTATTAATTTTTCAAATAAACTAACTGATCCAGTACTTACAAAGCTTACTATCCCTTCTTTAACAATAGAATTATATTGTCCTAAAATATGATTTGGTATGTTCTCTGTATTTTCTAAAAACATCGCTCTATATTTTTTTTCATCTATTGTTCCTCCAGGAACTAAGCTATCTAGCAAGAAGTTAACACTTTTTTGTTGCTTTTTCACCCTTAAAAGAGTTTTTAAGTTATTTAAATCTATAATACTATTTATATACCTATCTAAATATTTATCATTTAAGTCTTTACTTCTTATTATCTCATTTATGTGAGCGTATAAATATTTATCTGCTACTATATCTATAACTTGAGGATCTTTACTTTCTTCAAACTTACTATTTATCTCTTCTATACATTTTTCCATGTATTTAGGTAAGCCCCTTAAAGATTCTCCTAATATAGCATTTTTTAAAAGAGATATATCTATCATTCCAACGGGTATTAACATATGAGAAAAATCTTCCTTTAAGATTTTTCCCTTTATTAAAACCTTTATATTATGATAATCATATTTTACCGCCATAGCATCTATAAGATCCTTTATAGGAGAAGCTTTATACATGGTTTCATATAGTCTAACTAACTCCTTAGAAAGAAGTGTCTCATATTCTTCTGGTCTTTTAATCTCATTCATAAAAATAGCATAATCAGTTTCTTGAAGAACTTTTAAAGATTCTTCAGCAGAAGACCCATCCATCATTCTTTCAATCTTTGATCTATCAAGAAGTCTCTTTTCATATACTCTAATTCTAGGAATTAATTGGAGAAATTGCATTGAATCCATATACTTCCCCCTCCTTAACTAAATAATACCTTAGTTACCTCTAATTCTAATTCACTTCTTAGTGATTTAACTAAAGATTCAAAAGTATTATTTATTTGTATTCCATTTTTATCTAAGATGAAGCCTCCTGTAAACCTACCATTAGCTAAAACAGAAATTTCACCTTTTTTCCCTAAACTTATTAAATTATTATTTAAACTTAATAAAAACTCATTATTTATTATATCTTTATCTTTTTCATTTATTATAATAGTTTCTGTTCCATCTAAATCAAGAGAATTTAAAGTATTTAAAATATATTCTTTATATTCTAAAGTTGAAAGGCTGTTTAGCCTCTCAACTGCTTCTTTAAATACTTTTCCTATAATATCTTGCTTTGCTTTAAGTTCATTATTTCTAACCTTTAGCTTAGCATTTGATATAACTCTACTTTCTCTTGCTTTAGCTTCTATCTTTGCTTTTTCTATTAACTCAACTTCTAAAGTCTTTGCTTTTTTTACACTTTTTGATACTATATCTTCACCTTCAGCTTTTGCAGTATTTAAGATTTCATCTCTCTTCTCTTCTGCATCTTTTATGATTTTAGAAGTTATGTTGTTTAAGTTTGACATCAGCTTCCACATCCAATCTCTTAGAATAATTTGTTAACTAATAAGAATGATATAACGAATCCTAATAACGCATAAGTTTCAACCATTGCAGAAAGGATTATACCTTTTGTGTTGTGGTCTGGGTTTTTAGCTAATATTTGAATACCAGCTGCTGCAACTTTACCTTGTGCTATTGCTGATAATAAACCTGTTATAGCAATTGGTAGTGCTGCTGCAAATAAATATAAACCTTGAGATAAAGTAGTTGTTGTGCTTAATTGGTTTAATATTAAGAAACCTATAACGAATCCATAAAGACCTTGTGTACCTGGTAAAAGTTCTAGAACTAATGCCTTACCAAATTTTTCAGGTTCCTCTGTAACAAGACCTGCTGCAGCTTCCCCAACTATTCCAACACCTTTTGCTGATCCTATTCCTGATAATCCCACAGCAAGTGCTATTCCTAAAGCTCCAAATATAAATCCACTATAACTAGTTGCATTTGATAAAAAATCCATCATTGTCATTTTTTTATTCCCCCTAATTTTCCTTTAAATTAACATATTTATTTAATGTTCTAAATGGTGCAAAAGCTTTCCCTCCACCATCGTAAAACTTTGAAAAATATTCAACATATTGTAATCTAGCTGTATGAACATAGGCACTTAAAAGTGATAATAAAAGGTTAAATGTATGAGCTAATATAAATGCTATAGCTCCTACTATTATTCCTATAAATCCTCCCGGAAGCATTCCTATAAGAAGATTTAAAGCTCCTGCAATAGAACCCCCTGCAAGTCCAATTGCCATAAGTCTTGTATAAGAAACTAAATCTCCAATATAACCTGTTATGTTATATAGGGAGTAAGCACCTTGTCCAAGTTTTGCTCCAACTGACTTTTCTGCTCTACCACCTGTTAGAATTATTATAACTGCAGCTGCTATAACTACTACTGTTGCTATAGTTTTTGCAATAGATGGTAAACCTATCATCCCACCACCTAACATAACTCCAAGGCCTATTAAAATCATATACCAAGCTCCAACATCAAAGAAAGCACCTAATATATCACCTTTTTTAATCATTACATAGGCCTTAATTCCAAGTCCAACAAATATTTGAAGTACTCCAAAACCTACTGACATAATAAGTATAGTTGTAACATCTTTTGTTGTACTTATAAATACTGGAAGTTTAATAGCATCATTAAAGAATGCTCCATAAACAAAACCAAATAATATACTAGGAATACTTAGATATGCAAAAAACTTTGCAAACTCTGTACTTTTTTCATTGTTTTTAAGTAATTTCATAGCTATTAATGCGGCTATTAGCATTACAAGTCCATATCCAACATCTGCTATCATCATACCAAAGAATAAAAGATAAAAAGGCATCATAACTGGAGTTGGATCTATATCTCCATATTTTGGTACACTATACATATTTGTAACTGATTCAAAAGCCCTAGCTATTTTACCATTTTTAAGTTTTACAGGAACCTTATCATATTCCTCTTCTCTAATCTCTTCAAAAGTTAAGAAAAAGTCGTCTCCTATAGATTTTTTTATTATTTTATTAAACTTTTCATTTTTATCTACAGGAATCCATCCTTGCATAACTACAGTTCTTTTTGTTTTCAAAAAATTTTTAGAAACTATTAATCTTTCTTTTAAATTTCCATAATATTCATAAGCCATTTTAAGTTCATTTTCTTCTTTTGAAAGAAGTGTTAATTCTTCTCTTATTTTATTTATACCTTCATTTAAGAAAATAATTTCTTTTTCAAAATCTTCTAATATTTCTTTAGCCTTGCCTTCATAACTTGTATTAAAGGCACTAAATCCACATTCTTTTAGCTTTTCTAAAAATGCATCTCTTTCATTTTCATGACTTATTGAAAATATATATACTTCTTGATTATTCGAACTTATAACCTCAGTAGTTGTTAACTTAAATTCATTCTCTAATCCTAAAAATATTTCTTCATATTGTTTTGGAATTGTTCCTAAAAATACTGAAACCTTTTTTAAATCCTGCAGATCTTTAAAAGAAGCATTAAGTTCTTTCCAAGGATTTAAAACATCAATTTCTTCTTTTAAGGAAGATTTTTTTGTTTCTAAATTTAAAAGTTTTTCTTCTTTTTCTTTAACTATTTTATAAGAGTTTTCCCAAGAACTATCTTTAACTTTACTTTCAAGTTCATTTAAAGTTAATGTTTCTTTTTCTTCCTTTAATGATTGAAGTCCTGATTTCTTTGGTAAATAAGCTTCCATAAAATCTAAAGTTGATTTAGCTTTTGATAAATTTTCCTCGCACTTTGCAAGATTTGAATCACTATTTTCTTTTTCTAAACTTTGAAAATCTTTATTTTCTTCTATAAAATTTTCATCTTGAAGATTTATAAATTGTACTTGTGAAAAACCTTGAAGATTTTCAATAAGTTTTTCTTTTTGTGACTCAAAGGATAGCAAAGTAAATTTATTCATTTTAACTATTGCCATCTGTACTCACAACCCTCTCAATCACTAATTTAATGGCTTCATCAATTTTATTATTAGATAGATTATAAATGTCTTGACATTTTTTTTCTCCATCTTTCAATAAAATAGCAGCTTCTTTTTCACCAGATGCTACTGCATCATTTATAATTTCAAAAGCTTTTTTATTTCCTTGATCCACAATTTTCTTATATTGCTCGTCCCCTTGTAGCGTAGCTTTAGAAATTATCTCTTTGCTTTGATGATGAGCATTTTTAATCATCTCTTCAGCTTGATTCTCGACCTTTTTTATTTCATTTATTGCCTCTATTGCCAAAGTTTCACCACCTTTATTAAAAGAAATAATAATATATATTAATACTTTATATAGTATTAATTAACACTTAATATACTTTAATTATACACAAAACTTAAAAAATTACAATAGTTATGTATACTTTTCCATTGAAATTTTTATTAAAATTATTTATTTTTTTATATTATTCCAAATTTATCTTTTGAAAATATAGTATATTATTCATTTTATTGATTAAAATGATTATAATATATATTATTGCATAAATTCAACTCTACTTATTTATATTAAATAATCATATATATAAAAATAGTGTAATCCAAGTAATTTTTTTCTTGTCTTACACCATTTTTATTAAATATTTATTTTAGGTAAACGTTGAAAAATATCTATCTGTAAATAACATTAAATATTATTCAAAGTACAAATAATTTTTATATTCCATTATTTAGCTATTAATTTATTCTTTTAAACTAATTTAATATTATTTTTATATCCAAATTCTTCTTCATTAAATATTATATAATTATCTATCCATACAATCTCTTTTTTATCTATATAATTTAAAATATCGAGTTTAAATTTTTCTATATGGGCCTTAGTATATATAGGGTTTTCTTTTAGTTTTATTCTTATCTCTCTTTCTTCTTCTTTAGTTATATTCCTTAATAAAAAGTTTGGAAGCCATTTCTTCTTATTGAAACATAAATAATCATATTTTATTATTTCTTTTAATAATTCTTCATCTTTTTTATTAAATTTTTCTGTATTAAAGTCTAATAAGACTTTATAATACTCAACATTTCCCAAGCTTCTTTTAAAATATCCTATTTTATCAAAATACATAGCTAAATCAAAATAAAATTGAAAAGGTGTATCAAATTTACTTAAGAAAAACTCTAATGCATTATTAAACTTTCCAGAGTTATAATATTTATCTACCATCTTTTCAACTTTTTTAAGCTCTAATAAATCATCATAGGATAAATCTTTATTCTTAAGTATTTCATAAGGAGCATAAGGAGAATAAACTATTCCCCATTTTTTAGCTTCATCTAGCATTGCAGAACCTTTCAAAAGCTTTAAAAAACCTAATTGAATTTCATCTGGCTTTAATGAGTGAACATCATTAAAAGATTTTCTAAAAGACTCATAATCCTCTCCTGGAAGCCCAGCTATTAAATCTAAATGCTGAATAACATTTTTATTCTTTGCAACCTTTAATACCTTTTTAGATACATTTTCAAAAGTTATTATCCTATTTATGTTTTTTAAAACTTCAGTATTACTTGTTTGAACTCCAACCTCTAATTGAAATCTTCCTTTAGGAGCTTTGTTTAAAACTTCTATCTCCTCTTCGCTTAAAAGGTCTGCAGCTATTTCAAAATGAAATCTTGTTTTTGTATCTTGATTACTTAAAAAATTCCATATATCTATACTGTATTTTTTATTACAATTAAAAGTTCTATCTACAAATTTAACAAGTTCAACACCATTATCCATAAAGAATTTAAGTTCTTTTTTAACTCTTTCTACATCTAAAAACCTAACTCCATTCATAACAGAGGATAAGCAGTATTTACATTTAAATGGACATCCCCTTGATGCTTCATAATAAACTATTTTATTATCTAAATTATCACCCATTTCATAAGGAAACACTAATTCATTCATATCAAGTTCTTCTCTAAATCCGTTAAATAGAACTTTATCTTTATCTTTATAATAAAGTCCTCTTATATTTTCTATATCTTTTTCACCTAACTTAAACTTAACAAAATCTCTAAAAGTAGCTTCCCCTTCTCCTACTATTACATAATCTCCTACACTTTCTTCTAAAAACTCTTGTGCTTCGTAAGAAACCTCAGGTCCACCATAAAGTATTTCTATATTTTCATCTATAAGTTTTATATGTTCTGACAATCTGTTTACATACTCCATATTCCATATGTAACAAGAAAAAGCCACTACATCTGGCTTCTCCTCCATAATTCCTTCTAGTATATTTTCTAATCTATCATTTATTGTAAATTCCTTTATTTTTCCCTGAAAGTTTAAATCCTTTGTGTATGCTTTTAAATATCTCACTGCTAGATTGCTGTGAATGTACTTTGAGTTTATCCCCGTTAGTAGTATCTTCATTCTTTATAATTCCTCTCTTTTTAGCTTTAATGTATATTATTTTATCACAAATTCTACCCTCTTGTATTTCAAAATATTTTTCTAAAGTTTTCTGAAAGTTAAAAAATCCAAACTCTGCTAAAGGATTTATATTAGAAAATTTAAACTCTTTTGTTGTACCATCTGGCATTAAAACATTTATATTATCTTTTATCATTTCTTTAACTCTCTTTTCTCTGTCCCAAATATATAGATTACCCCCAACCTTTAAATTTTGCCATATCTCCTTTAAAACCATATCACGTTCTCCTTTAGTTGTAAGTTGACTTAAAGAAAAAAATGTAACTCCATTATCATAAAAGTTTTTATATTGATTACTTAAATCCTCTGAATAATAATCTATACTTATCTCATCCTCTTCACCCTTTAATATATTGTATATTACCCCATAATTATCATTTCCAACATCTAAAGTATTACCACCAAATCTTACATCCTTCATGTTTATAACTAAATTACTCATAAAAACTCCCCCCTTATAATATCTTAATTATATAATAATTTTACATATTTTTCCATATATAATTTAATAAATGCTTTTTTATATATTTATAATATATAAAACTTCTAGATTTTACTTTTAAGTTATAAATCATAAATTTAAGCTTTACAGAATAATATTAAATAAATCATTAAAGGTGGTGTTTTTTTAACTCATGGGTAAAGATAACTTTTACAAAAACTCTTTTTTGTTAACTCTTTCTAATCTTGCAACTGGAGTTTTAGGTTTTATATTTTCTATATATTTATCAAAGATTTTAGGTCCTGAGGGTGTTGGACTTTATGGACTTGTAATGCCTATATACAATCTTTTTATTTCTATAATGACAGCTGGAATAATAGCAGCTATTTCTAAAATAACTGCCGTTTACTCTTCAGACAATAACTATCATAATATAGTAAAAACAATGAGAGTAGTTGGCGTTTTTAACTTTGTGTGGGGTTTACTTATAGGAGTATTAGTATTTTTCCTATCTCCTACTATAGCTAATTTTTGGATAAAAGATCCTAGAACTGTAAAAGCTATTATGGTTACCTGTCCTGCCATGGTATTTATTGCTCTTTCAAATATTCTTAAGGGCTTTTTTTATGGGGATTCTAAAATAGTAGTTCCATCTTTTATAGATATTTTAGAAAAATCATTAAGAGTATTTATTCTAGCTATTTTAATTTTTATGTTTAAAGTAAAAACATTAGAGGGGTTGGTTACTCTAGCTTATGTATCCTTATGTCTTGGTGAACTTCAAAGCCTTATACTTCTTTTTGGATATTTTAAAGTTACTATTAGAAAGTATCCAAAAAACATCACAAAAAAAGAAAATAGCTTACAACTATTATTTAATGTCCTAGTTATATCTTTTCCCTTATGTTTAAATGGATTTTTACTTAACATATTTAGTACAATATCAACTGTAATGGTTCCAAGGCGTCTTATAAGTACTGGCCTTAGTTATTCTCAGTCTTTAGCTCTTATAGGTAAATTTGGTGGAATGGCACTTTCTATAATTACTTTCCCAATGATTATAGTAAATTCTATAAACACTTTACTAATACCAAATCTTTCTCAAAGTATAAATAAAAAAGACTATAGAGGAGCAACTTTAAGAATTAAACAAGTACTAAGGATTTCACTTTTAATTGGATTATTTACTGCTGTTCTTTGCCAATGCGTTCCAGATTCCTTAGGAATTATGTTTTTTGGAAGAGATGATTTAGGTAAAATGATTAAGTTATCTGCACTTATTATGCCTCTTTCTTTTGTTTCTTCTACAATGTATGGTATATTAAATGGTCTTGATAAACAAAATATAATCCTTAGAAATAATATCTTTATATCAATTTTAGAAATAATTTGTTTATTTATTTTTACTGGCATTCCTTCTATAAATATTTATGGTTATGTACTAACTATGTTTATATCAGGTATTATAGCTTTATCAATAAATATTTATGAAGTATATAAGACTATAGATCTTGAAATATCTCTTCCCAATTTAATAATTTATATCTTAACTTCAATTTTATCTTGTATTATAGTTAAAAATTTCATTTTAAATATAATAACTCTTGATTATAGGATTGAGGTACTTTTAGCAACTATCTTATTATCTATAGTTTTTTCTATATTAATCTTTGGTAGCAAATTAAAAAGAATATCTAACAATAAATATATAAAAAAATAAAGCCATGAAAAATTTCATGGCTTTATTTTATCTTAAACGTACCCTTAAAAATCCTGGAAGCTTTCTTACAAGTTTTGGTGATATATCTTCTAAATCACTTTTCTTTAATCCTCCTGTAAACACAAGAATACAAAGGTAAGTAAAACCTGCTATCACAGTTATTATTATTAAAAGTGGAAGTCCAATTACAGCATCAAGACTTTGTAAATTAATAAAAAGACCTAGTCCTTGTTTTATAGCTATGATTAATATTCCCATACAAATTGAAGCAAAAAGTGGACGTGCTAAAAGTTTCACTATTGAAATTTTAATCTTTAAACTTTTTTGCATTCTAATATGATTTAAAATTAAAATAGTTAAAAATGCTAAAACTCCACCTATTACTGCTCCATAAACATTTATCCATGGAATTGATACTAAGTACATATCACATAGGAATTTTACTCCTACTCCAATTCCAAGGGCAACAAGTACATAATAAAATTGATTTACACTTTGAAGTATTACATCTTGAATTAAAACTATTCCCATTAAAGGTATTATAGCTGATCCTATAACCATAAGTCCTGCCCCATCTGTTTGAGCATATAAGTACTTATAAAGGTCAGGTGCTAAAATAGCAAGTCCAAAGGCCGCCGGAATAGATACTATATAAGCTACCCTTAAAGCAAAATTAATTTTATCTTTTACAAGTTTTTTGTCCTTTAAAACAAATCCTCTAGCTATAGTTGGCATAGCCATATACCCTAAGGCTGTTATAAAGACCATTGGTACATTGTAAAGACTTTTATATCTAGTAGATAAAAATCCAAAAAGAATAGTTGCTTCTTTATGACTAAATCCTGCAACAATAAGTCTATTACTTACAACTAACATATCTATTATGCTTCCTAAGTTTTGAAGACCTGTACTTAAAGTTATAGGAATTGCGTATTTTACTAGTGTCCTAAATATTTCTTTATTACTTTGTCTTTCTACATTTGGATCCTGCTTGTTTTTTGCTTCTCTTTCAATCCCATAAATATTATATATGTAAACTAAATAAATTAAAGCAATTAAAGCTCCAACAGAAGTACCAATAGTTCCTCCTGCTGCTCCAAATTCAGCTCCAAATCTCATAAGAACATAAGCACATCCAAGACTTAAAACTACATTTACCACTTGCTCTATAACTGTTGTTATAGCTAATGGGGTAGCTTGATTTCTTCCTTGGAAATACCCTCTATATGTTACTAATACTGTTGTTATTAATATTGTAGGTGCTAAAAATACTAATGGATATACCATATCCGGTGTTCCACTTATTTCTGCTAAAAAATGTGCTCCAAACATTAATGCTAGAGTAAATACAGTTCCTATAATAAGAAATATTGTTCTACTCATCTTAAATGTCTTTATAGAATCTTTGTAGTTTCCTACAGCTTCAAGTTCTGCTACATGTTTTGATATTGCTACTTGTATACCTACATTGGTAAGGGCATAAACAAATACAAAGATTTCGTACGTCTTACCATATATACCCATACCATAATCACCTATTATTCTAGTAAGTATAGGTACATATATTACAGATAAAATTTTTGACACTATACTTGCAATAGATAATATGGCAAATCCTCTACCCATAGAATCACTTTTCATACTAAACTACCCTGCCTTAAATTACAAATTTAAATACATCTTTTTTAATCTTTTTAAATATAGGTGGAAGAGCCTCTGCTATTGTTTTATTTTTTAAATAATCAATTTTTTCTGGCACTTCTTTAAATATAACTTTATAAGCGTAAAGGAACTGATAATTTAACCCATACTTATTGTTAAAAAATGAATTTAACTCTTTATCTCCATACTTAAAATCACCTATTATAGGGTTTCCTAAAAAGGCTAAATGAGCTCTTAATTGATGACTTCTACCTGTTATAAGCTCAATTTCTAAAAGGGAGTATGCGCCATTTGTTTGAATAACTTTAACATCCATAGCTATTTTCTTTGTATCTGGCTTTTTATCATAAAATACTTTAGATACATTATTTTCTTCATCTTTTGTAATAAAGGCTTCATACCTTCCTGACTTTATTTTTCCCCTTACTAAAGCACAGTAATATTTTTCTACTTTTCTTTCTCTTATAAGTTCATTTAAAATTTTTAATGACTCAAAGTTTTTTCCAAAGAAAACTAACCCTGATGTATTTCTATCTAATCTATTACATGGTGCTGGAGTAAATGTTATTTCATTTTCTGGTAAATAATCTCCCTTTGCATTAAGATATGATAATACATAATCATTTAATGTTGGCGGACCATCTTTTCTATCTGAATGAACTAAAACTCCTGGCCACTTTTCAACTAATAATATATTATCATCTTCATATACTATTTGAAGAGAATTTGCATTTACTTGTTGGAAATTTAACTTTTTCTTTTCTTTTTGTACATTACTTTGTAAGTACTTTATTTCAATTAAATCGCCTTCAGTTAAAACGTATTTTTCTTTTTGTTTCCCTCCATTTATTCTTATATCACCTTTTCTAAGGGCCTTAAATATAGCACTTAGTGGAACATCCTTTAAATATTTTCTTAAAAATTTATCTAGTCTTTGCCCTGCTTCATTAGAGCCTATTTCTATTTTCAATATTTTCTCACTCCTAAAGTTTCTTAAAATGCAGTTAAATGAATAATTTAAAATAAAATTATTCATTTAACTACAGTATAGAGTATTATTATTTTATCTATTTGTCAAATAATTAAATGCAATTTGACTTTGAATTGCTACTCCTAGGTGTAATGCTTCCTCATCTATATCAAAAAGACTATTATGTGCTGAGTGAATTATATCTTTCTCCTTATTTCTAACCCCTAGAAAATAAAATGCTGAAGGTTTTTCAAGGGCAAAATAAGCAAAACTTTCAACTCCAAGTTTAGGTGCTTCTTGTTCTAAAATATTATCTTCTCCTAATATTTCTTTAGCTGATCTTCTTACTAAATCTACCGAATCATTATCATTATAAAGACAAGGATAACTTTCTTTTATGTTTATTTCATAATCTCCCCTCATGGCAGTACATATTGAAGATACAATTTCCTCAACTCTTTTTACTGCATAAGCTCTATCTTCTAAAGTCATTGTTCTTATAGTCCCACTTAATTTTACTTCATCTGGAATAATATTTTCAGCAGTTCCTCCATTTAT
>JAUNBX010000029.1:0-27177 GCA_030526875.1 Clostridium perfringens
GCAAAAATAGAAGTATAAGTTATTGTTATTGTTTAACCTAACTTATATAATTGTTTTAAGATATTAAAATATCTTACAATTATAAATCAAAGGAGAATAGATTTTTGAAAAATTTATATGTTTCAGACCTAGATGGAACACTTTTAAACAGCGCTCAGGAAATAACAACATTTTCAAGGAATAATTTAAATAAGTTAATAGAAAATGACGTAAATTTTACAATAGCAACAGCTAGAACACCAGCTACAGTAATAGATATAATAGATAGGTTAAACATTAAATTACCATTGGTTCTTATGAATGGTGTTATAATCTATGATAAAAATAAGCAAGAATATATTGATATAAAGGATATAAAAATAGAAACTACTAATAGTATTTTAGATATTTTAGAAGGAGAGTGTAAAAATTTTTTATTATACTCTATAAAAAATAATCATATGTATGTTTATTATAAGGAGTTTTTTAATGAGGCTGAAATTGATTTTTATAATGGCAGAAAAGACAGAAAGTTAAAGACTTTTGTTAAAACTAAAGATTATAAGAAAGTTATTGAGAATTCAAGAGTAATAAATATAGTAATTATGGATGACAAAAAGTCTATAGAAAAAATAGGTGGTAAACTAAAGGGAATAGAAAATATAACAGTAAATTATTATAAAGATATATACAATCCTAAATGGTATTTTATGGAGATATATAGTTCTAAGGCTTCTAAGGCAAAAGGAATTGAGTTTTTATCAAATTATTTAGAATCAGATAATTTAATAACTTTTGGAGATAATTTAAATGATATTCCTATGTTTTTAATAGCTAATAGATGTTATGCTACTGATAATGCTGATGAAAAGCTTAAGGATATAGCAACTAGTGTTATAGGAAATAATAATGATGATGCTGTTGTAAAATTTCTATTAGGAGATGTACAAAATAGTTAGTGTTTTGGAGGGGAATATTTTGGAAGAAATATTAGAGATATTAGAGAAAGATAGTAGATATTCTATAGAAGAAATAGCTGTTATGACAGGAAAAACTGAAGATGAAGTTAAAATTGCCATAAAGGATTATGAAGATAGAGGAGTCATTGCAGGATATACAACTCTTGTAAATTGGGAAAATACAAACTCAGAAACAGTAACCGCATTAATTGAAGTGAAAATTATTCCACAAAGGGGAGTAGGTTTTGATAAGGTTGCAGAAAGAATATATAATTTTAGAGAAGTTAAAGCATGTTATCTAATGTCATCTGGTGGCTTTGATTTAACTGTAATAGTTGAAGGAAAAACAATGAAAGAAGTTTCAATGTTTGTATCTAATAAACTTGCAATTCAGGAATATGTAAATGGTACAGCCACTCACTTTGTGTTAAAAAAATATAAGGATCATGGAACTGTATTTAAAGAAAAGGGATTAAAGGATGATAGAGAGGTACTTATTATATGATTTTAGAGGATATGATATTAAAGAATATTAAAGATATGCCTCCCTCTGGTATTAGAAAGTATTTTGACTTAGTAAATGAAATGGATAATGTAATATCTCTAGGAGTTGGAGAACCAGATTTTGTAACACCTTGGAATGTTAGAGAAGCTGGAATATACTCTTTAGAAAAGGGACATACCCACTATTCATCTAATGCTGGATTTATTGAGCTTAGAGATGAGATTTCAAAATATTTAAAAAGAAGATGTGATTTAGAGTACAACTCAAAGGAAGAGATATTAGTAACAGTTGGTGGAAGTGAAGGAATAGATCTGGCTATAAGAACTTTAATTGGACCTGGAGACGAAATTATAATTCCAGAACCTAGTTTTGTTGCATATAAAGGGTGTGCAGCATTTGCAGGAGGAACTGTTAAAATAATAGAACTTAAGGAAGAAGATAATTTTAAGCTCACAAAGGAAGCCTTAAAAAAAGCTATAACTCCAAAAACAAAGGTTCTAGTTTTGCCTTTTCCAAATAACCCAACTGGAGCTATAATGACTAGAGATGAGCTTAAGCCTATTGTTGAATTTTTAAAAGATAAAGATATTATAATATTATCTGATGAAATTTATTCAGAATTATCTTATGGAAAAAAACATGAATCTATTGCTTCGTTTCCTGAGATTAAGGATAAGGTGATAGTTATAAATGGGTTTTCAAAGGCTTATGCTATGACAGGATGGAGACTTGGCTATGCTTGTGGGCATAAAGTTATAATAGATGCTATGAAGAAAATACATCAATACGCTCTAATGTGTGCACCAACTACAGCTCAATTTGCTGCAATTGAAGCTTTAAAAAATGGTGATAAAGATGTAGAGATTATGGCAAGGGAGTATAATAGAAGAAGAAGAGTGGTTGTTCAAGGTTTTAGAAAAATGGGCATTGAGTGTTTTGAACCAATGGGGGCTTTATATGTTTTTCCTAATATAAAGTCTACAGGAATAACATCTGATGAATTTTGCCAAAGGCTCTTAGAGGAAAAGAGAGTTTTAACAGTTCCAGGAGATGCTTTTGGTCTTTGTGGGGAAGGATTTATAAGATGCTCTTATGCTACATCTATGGAAGATATTGTAGAGGCTTTAAAGAGAATAGATGATTTTGTTAAATCATTAAAAAGCTAACTTTATGTGTTGGAACTTAATATAATTTAAGGTTTATTTTTATTAAAATAAGTAATTATAAATACTAGTAATGTGAGAAATAAAATGTTAAAATTACATTATTAATATTAAGTTATTAAACCATTGTGTTTTAGGAGTGGTTACATGAATTTTGATAAAGATAGTATAAACTTAAAGTCAAAGAGAGACCTTATAATAAAAGAAATATCTAGTATAAAAAAATATAATAATTATATTATATTAGTGTCTATAATTATAGGTATAGTAATGGCAATGATTTTATTAACTACATTGAATTATAATTACAATTCAATAAGTATTTTATCTTTAATATTAATTGTGGCTATTATAATTATAGGATATATACCCTTTGAGTTTGCTATGGGAGGGGTAAGGTTTAATAGAAGATTAAATATTATATTAGGCCTTATAAAGTCTGATTTAAGGTATGTTAATGAATTTACCTATCTTATAAACTATAAGAAGAAAAAATAGAAAAATTAAAAGCTATCAGTAAATTTTACTGATAGCTTTTTTAAATATAAAAAGGAAAAAATAATTTATTAATCATAATAATTAAAATGTAGTAATAGCAATAGTAATAGATTATAGTAAAGGGGAAATAAGGGTGAGGGTATATAAAAGGTTCATTTGTAAATTTATTATCTTTTATATTCTTGTAGTAATATTTTTTGCTTTTTTGTACACTTATTTTTCTAATGATTTTTATTACTCATTATCAAGTAAAGAAATTTTATTTGATAAAGAACATTTTTACGTAGAGAAGTATTTAGAAAACACTTTGAAAAATAATTTTAAAAATTATTATAATTCCAATTATTTAGTACTTTTTAATGGAAGAGGTAATAAAGATTTTATTTTTAATATAGATGATTTAAAAGTAGTAGAAACAAGAATAGAGAACGGCAGTTTAGAAAGTGATATATCTATAATACTAAAGAATAATAGAGATGATTTAGAATATAAGGCAACAATAACACTTAAAATTTTGGATGGGCTAATTATAGAGTATGAAAATAATATATATAAAGAGTGTGAAATTAACATTAAAAATAATAGTAAAGCTTTGAATGGAGTAGAGTTAAGTAAAATATTTAGAGTGAAATATTTAGATGGATTTTTAGGGACAGGAATTATTTTAGATACAGATTTAAATGAAAGGATTAAAGAATATATAAGAAATAATGATGGGAATCCAAGTTTAAATAAAAAAAGTTTTTTTTATTACTTAAAATATAACTTCCCTAGAATGCTATATTTAAGCATGGTAACAATAACTACTTTGGGATTTGGTGATATTGTACCTTTAACCACTACTACAAGAATGCTTATAGGTATTGAATCAACTATAGGAGTTATTATATTAGGTTGGTTTGTAAATAAATCTATAAAAGATAAGTAAAAATTAAAAAGATATGAAATTTAGAAATTTATCTAAATTTCATATCTTTTTAATTAGCGTTACATAATTCTTTCATAAGATTAAATATATTTTCACAAGAATTTGATTTATCAAATACTTTACAGGAGTTTTTCATAAATTCTAATCTTGCTTTATCTTCTAAAAGATTTTGTATGACATAAGAGCAATCCTTATTTTTTTCAAGAAGTATAGCCATGTTGTGACTAACTAAAAATTGAGCATTTTCTTGTTCTTGTCCAGGGATTGCATCAAAAACCACCATAGGAATATTACAAGCTAAGGCTTCTGAAATTGTAAGACCACCAGGCTTAGTTATTATAATATTAGAAGAATGCATAAATTTATCTACTTCGTTAGTAAAAAATATAAGCTCAGTAGTTTTGGGACTAGTAGCAATAGTTTCTTTAAAAGCAGAGTAAAGTTTTTCGTTTTTTCCAGTTATAACTACCACTTGAAAATCCATAGGAATTTTTATAAGATCATTATAGATACCTAAAATATTTTTCACTCCAAAGCTTCCAGCCATAATAAGTATAGTAGGTAACTCTTCATTTAGTTTTAATTCGTTTCTAATAACTTTTTTATTATCATGGTTAAAAAATACATCGTCAATAGGGATTCCAAAGCTATGAACAATTTCTTTGGATACACCAAGTTTCTCCATCTCATCTGGCATATCATCATTAGCTACTATATATCTATCTACATACTTATGTATCCATGTTTTATGAGGCGCGTAATCTGTCATTATACAGATTAAGGGAACAGTTAATTTTTCTTGTTCCTTAAGTTTAGAAACCATTTCTGTAACAAAGGGGTGAGTTGTTATTACCACATCAGGGTTAAAGTAATTCATAAGCCTCATTAGTTTTCTATTAAAGAGAACTATTGGTTTAGTTAACTTTGAAGTTTTTGTAGAGTTTTTATTAGTTGATTTATATATTTTCCCATAGAATCTAGGGGCTTTAGTGGCAAGATATAAATATCCTTTACAAACTGTTTTATCAAGTAGTGGATTTATATATTTAAATACATCTACAACTTCTATCTTAGTATCTTTATCTACTTTTTGTATATGAGACTTTAAAGCGTTAGACGCTCTCATATGGCCTGCCCCTGTAGAAGCTGATAATATAAGTACATTCATGGGTAATCCTCCTCTTTTATGAGTATATAAATAAGGGTTCTTAACTTGTGTTAATATAATAACTTATTCTAACACAAAATATAGATTTATGATATAACATATTTTTACAACAATCAATATATCATATAGTATATATTATTTATTTTATACTATATTTATTAAAATAAAATAAAAAAAAGTATAAAATATAAAAGGTATTTAATAAAGCTATATAGAATATAAGAACGTAAAATAATTGAAAAATAAGTAAAAATAAGGTGAAAGATAAGTAGGGATATTGTGGGAAAAAATAATTTGGATTTTTATGAGAAGTCTTTTATAGACGTTTTAGATGAGTATGTTTTTATGTTAGATAGTAATGGGGAAATTTATAATGTTAACAATACAGTTTTAAAAGAATTAAATTGTGACTTAGAATATATAAGTAAAATGAATTTTTTTGAAATATCATCCTTTAGGGAAGAGGATTTTTTAAGGAGTGATAAGGAAAAAATATCAACTATATCAATTATTCTAGGAAATACAAAATTATGTTTAAATAATATAAATATAATAAAGAAAACTTTAGAAAATAAAGAGTGCTATATAATACTTGGGAAAAGAGAAAAAAAGATGTTTATGATGGATATGTCCCATGAATTAAAAACTCCCATAAATATAATTTTATCAACTATACAGCTTTTAAAAAAGAATATAGACGATAAGGCTATACTTTGTAATAAAGAAATAAATCTTATAAGTTATTTAGATTCTATAAAAAGAAATTCATTTAGAATTTTAAACTTGGTAAATACAATAATGGATATTAATAAAATAGAAGAGGGGTATTATAAGATAAACAATGGAAAGTGTGAAATTGTTAGTGCTATTGAGGACATCATTCAGTCCGTTGTAAAATATGGAGAAGCTAAAAATTTAGAAATAATATTTGATACTAACATAGAAGAAAAGTTTATTTTATGTGACATAGAAAAAATAGAACATATCCTATTAAATCTTTTATCAAACTCTATAAAGTATACTAATGAAGGTGGAAAAGTAGAGGTTTCTTTAGAAGTTTTAGAAGGAGAACTTAAAGTATCTGTAAAGGATAATGGTATAGGAATAGATAAGGAAAGTTTAAATATGATTTTTGATAGATTTTATCAAGGGAATAATCATAAGAAACTTTTAAAAAAGTCTAAAGGTAGTGGAGTTGGATTATTCCTCGTAAAGTCTTTAGTGAAAATACAAAATGGAACCATATATTGTAAAAGTGAGCAAGAAAAGGGAAGTGAGTTTGTTTTTACTCTTCCTATAACTGAGTGTGAAGATGAGGTAGAGAGTTTAAAGGATAATTTTAATTTTTGTATAAATGAATATTTTGAAGCTTAATAGAAAAATCATAGTATATTCTTATGTACTGTGATTTTTTACTATTTTAAAAAAGTTTTATTTTAGTATAATGTTATTTGATGCTTATAAACTTAGGAGGAATGATTTATGAAAATAAATACAAAAAGAGATGGGCATGTACATAGTCCTTTTTGCCCTCATGGTTCTTTAGATACTTTAGATATGTATATAGAAAAGGCCTTAGATAGAGAGATTAATGAAATAACATTTACAGAACATATGCCATTAACCTTAAAAAAAGACCCATCTCCAAGAAATAATAGTGCTATGAGTGAGGAAACATTAATAAAATATTTGGAAAGTATAAAAATTTTAAAGGAAAAGTATAAGGATAGGATTAAAATAAATGTTGGAGTAGAAGTAGATTATTTAGAGGGGGAAGAGGAAAATATAAAGACTTTATTAAATAAATATGGCAAATACATAGATGATTCCATATTATCAGTTCACATCTTAAAATATAATGGTAAATATTATCCTATAGGTTCAGGAGTAGAAGAGCTTAAAAAATTAGTAGATGCTTTAGGAAGCCTAGAGAAATTTTATAATCTTTACTATGAAACAATATTAAAATCTATAAAGTGTGATTTAGGCAAGTACAAGCCTAAGAGAATAGGTCATCCAACTCTTGTTAGGAAATATAAAAAAGATTTTCAAAATGAAGTTTATGATTTTAAATTATTAGAAGAGATAGTTAGTGCTTTAAAGAAAGATAGCTATGAGATAGATTTAAATACATCAGGTCTTAGAAAGGAAAAGTGTAAAGAGATTTATCCAACAGGTATTTTTATGAAGTTTTTAGTAGAAAATAAAGTTCCTATAGTTTTGGGCTCAGATTCCCATGAAGCAAAGGATGTAGGATTTTATTTTAATAATGTAGAAGATTTTATTAATAGTTATAAATAAAGAAACATATATATCCTAGAAAGAGCATATTTTAAATGAATTAAAGTTTAAAATATGCTCTTTAAGATTTCTAAGGACATACTGAATAAGGTATTTTTTAAACTTTTATATGTTAATATTGTGAGAAATATGTCCTAAAGTTCAAATATATAAAATAACTATACTAAAGATATAAAAGTATAGAAAAAATATAAAAAATGATGTATAATTATGGTAAAAAATGAATTATAAGTATAATAATATTGAGAAAATATAATGTTTTATGGAGAGAGTTATGAAAAAAGAGAAGTCAAAATCCAAAAAAAAGAAAAGAATTTTATTACTATTAGTTCTTCTAGTTATAATCGGGACAACCACTACAACGGCTCTAGGAAAGGATACAAAAGGTGATGGTACACTTGTTTCACAGGGGGTATATTTAGAAAATACTAATTTATCTAATTTAACTAAAGAAGCTCTTATTGAAACTTTACAAAGTTATTATAGTAATAAACTAGGTAAAAATACAATAACCCTTACTTATGGGGAAATAACAGAGGTAATTACAGCGGCGGATATTGGAATTGGTTATGATATAGAAAAAATAGCTGAGGAAATAATATCTATAGGAAGACAAGGGAATTTACTTGAAAATGTTATAGATAAATTCTTTATAAGATTAAATAAAAAAATTCTATCTTATGATGAAAAAAATGTAGATGAAGAAAAAATTAATGAATACATCAATAATTTATCATCTTTAATAAATAAAGAGAAACAAGAGGCCACTATTTCTTTTAATGCTGATACATTAACAGCTGAGAATTCACAGGAAGGTCTTGAAGTGGATAAGGAAGTATTAAAAGAAAAGATTATAGAGGGATTAAGGAATGAAGAAAAAGGGGAAAGAATAGAGATACCAGTTAATATTGTTGAGGTAAATCTTAATGAAAGTCAAGCTCAAAATATGACAATTATTGGAACATACGAAACTACTTTACCTGATTTAACTAGTGGAAGAACACAAAATATAAGACTATTTTCAAGTAAGTTAAATGGAGTAGTTTTAATGCCAGGGGAAACAATATCTGTTGATGAACAGGGAGGGAGTAGAGAATTAAGTGATGGGTATACAGCAGCACCTGGATTTATAAATAATCAAGTTGTAGATATAGTAGCTGGTGGGATATGCCAAGTTGTTACAACATTATATAATTCAGTTGTTTATTCTGATTTAGAGATTGTTGAAAGGGCTCCTCATTCTCTTCCAGTAAGTTATGCTCCTTTAGGAAGAGATGCAACTTTAGCAAAGGGAGTAATAGATTTTAAGTTTAAAAATAACTATGAAAATCCTATAATAATACAAGCCTATGTAACAGATAATTGTACAGTAAAAACTACAATATGGGGAGTAAATGAAAATCCAAGTAAAGTTATAGAAATAGATGCTAGACAAACAGGGAGTAAGTCATCTATAACTTATAAAAATGTATATGAAAATGGAATTTTAGTAAAGTCAGAAGTTTTATCTCAGGATGTTTATAACTAATAAAAATATTTAGAAATGAGTAATATAGAAGAAAAATAATAAAAAGATTACTAAATTAGTAATCTTTTTATTATTTATATATTATTTACCATTGACCAGGGTAAGCAACTACATATAATTTAACTGTTTGTCTTCCAAAATTTAAACAGGCACTTTCAGAATTCATATATAAGTCTATTTTATCACCTTTTATAGCTCCACCAGTATCAGAAGCTATTGCATATCCATAACCTGGAATATACACTTTTGAACCTAGTGGAATAACACTTGGGTCAACTGCAATTGTACTTATACCATCAGGATTTCTAACTGGCTTAAGTCCCATAGCTGTTAAGCCACCACCAGTATAAGCTGTAGCCACCATTGAATACTCAGCTTTGTAGGAACCTGAACTAGCGCTTGTACTACTATTATCTGATGATGTATTAGAATTTGTTGAATCTGAAGTAACAATAGCAGAGCTTGTACTATTAGATGTAGTAGAGCTACTAGTTGATGAAGAAGGGGCTTCTTCATCTTGAGATAGACGCTCTATCTTACTATTTCCTTGGCTTATTGCATTGTTAGCTTTTGTAATTACAGATTCTATGTTAAGTTGTCCTACTATATTCTTTAGAGAATTAACAGCACTTTGAATTTCACTTACTGAATTACTAGAATTTATGATTGAAACAGAATTTGAAATTAATTCTTCTTCGTTTGCAGTAATTGTAGATGCAACTTGATCTTTCTCTTTATTAAGTTCATCTATTTGGTTTTGGTACTCAGTTTGTTTAGAGGTTAATTCATCTATACTTGTCTTTGTAGAATTATTTAATGTATTTAAAGAATCCTCTTTTTCTTGTAATGTATTTAAATTTGAGTTTAATTGATTTTGTTTAGTATTAAGTTCATCTATAAGTTGTTTATCAGCTGAGTATATACTAGCTAAGGCGTTTACTCTTGATAAAAACTCACCAAAATTATTTGAAGTAATTAAATATGTAAGAGCGTTTTGGGAACTATCTAACATATATAAACCTCTGATTCTTTGTCCTAAAACTTCTTGATCTTTTGCTATTTCACTTTTAAGTGAATCGATATTACTTTGTGCAGATGTTATTTCTGATTTTACATTTTCGATATCGATTGCATTTTGTTTTAGAGTATTATTTAATTGTTCAATTTGCCCTTGTAAGCTATCTATGTTTGAACTTAATGATGTTACTTTATTATCTAACTCTTGATACTTTGCTTTATTATCACTTAAGCTTGAATTGCTATTTGAACTTGTTTGTGTAGTTGTAGTAGTAGAGCTATCTAAAGGTGCTGCCATAACTAGGGTGCTAGTGTTAAACATTAATCCTGCAACAACTAGCAAAGATATTAATTTTTTGTTCAAATATATACCTCCTCTATCTATTGTGAAGAAATAAATTATGCATTTCTCCTAATACTTCTTAAATTATTATAATATAAAAAAGCTGTTAAATCAAATTAAGGGTAAATAATCATGAAAAAAATTGAAAATAAAGGAATATAAAAAGTAATAATATGTAAGAATATATCTATAATTTTCTTTAGATATTTGTAAAAGTAAACAAGAAAAAAACTAGGTATAATGGGAAATTAGATATAAAAATAATGAAAGAATATTCATTCTAGGTTTATTTTTTAATTTACTAATAAAAAATAATAAAAAAAATTTTTAGTTAACAAAAAATATATGAATTTTAAATACATAAAAAGTTATATAAGGAAAATATTTAAATAAAAAATAAAGGGAAATATTGTATTAAAAAGTGAATGAAGAAATTCATTTTTTGTGCATATTTTAAAGGGAAATTAGGTTTAGATTTACATTTATTAAGAATAATTTAACAAGGGAAAATAAGTATTTTACAAATTAAGAGATTTATTATAATATATAAATAATTTTATTTAGAGATATAAATATTTATAACCTTGTTAAATTTCTATAAAAATTAAATTTATAAACCTATAAAATTAAAAAAATAATGACATAAAAGTTTGTTAAAATATATTCTTATAAGATTAGTATTCTAGGAGGTGATTTATTTTATGAATTTTAATGTAGTTAGTATAATTTTGGTCTTAATATTTATAATTCCAATAATATTAGGATTTATGAGAGGATTTAATTATAAAAGTGGTAAATATGAGTTGTTTAATTTAGAGAAAGATATTGTAGTACTAATAACAATAATACTTGGGGCTGTAAATAGTAATATAGTATTAGATATTCTAAATTACATAAAAGATAATATAAGTTTTTTAAATAATATAAGTGGAATAGGAAATAAAATTTATTATATAGTAGGTTTTATAGTTCTTCTTATAATTTTATACAACATTATAATGCTTTTTGTAAGGCTTTTGAATTTAATTATATTTGACCCATTATTAAAATTAATAGATAGACTTAGCAAAAGTTTAGGAATGGGATTCACAAGAATTTGTGGAGGAATATTTGCTATTCCAAGTTCTATAATAAATATAATAATTGCAGCTTTTATTATAAAAGCGTTAATGTTACTTCCTCTTCCAACCTATGTAATAAATCAAGTGGATAATAGCGGTATTTATAATTATTTAAATACAAATGTTGTAGAGCAAATTACAGATAGTAGTTTAATTAGAACTTTTCCTAAGTTATTAGAAAATTCTTTACAGATAGAAACTGGGGATAATGGCAGTGTAGTAGGTGATGATAATTCAAGTGGAACTATCGTGTATTACAATGGTGTAACTTTAGCACAAGCTGTCAAATCATCTCCAGCTATAGATGCAAAAACTCAAGAAATAATAGCGGGAAAAACAACAGATGAAGCTAAAGCTTACGCAATATACCAATGGGTAGGTCAAAATATTATCTATGATAATCAAAAAGCTCAGGAACTTGAAGAGGGGGATACAAATCTTAAGTCAGGAGCTATAGTTGCTTTTAATACAAGGGAAGGTGTATGTTTTGACTATGCATCACTTTATGTAGCTATGGCAAGAGATGCTGGTCTTAAAGTTAGACTTATAACTGGTGAAGGATTTGATGGAACTCAATGGGTAAGCCATGCTTGGAATCAAGTTTATTTACCATCAGAAAATAAGTGGGTTAATGTGGATTGTACTTTTTATGATGCAGGAAACTTCTTTAACTCATCAGATTTTAATGCATACCATAGAGATGGAACTATTGCGGGACAGTGGGACTAATTTAAAAGTAGAAAAGTCTATATTCCTAATATTAATTTATTAAGGAATATAGACTTTTTTTGTTATAAAGTTAAATAAATTCCTTAATATAAATAAAAAAATAATAAATTTATAATTAATATAATTAATATAAAAAATAGTTAAAATTCCTAATGAAAACATTGACAGGGAAATATGGAACTGATATCATATTAATTGAAAGAGATAATAAAAAATATAATAAAATGTAAATAATAAAATTTTTTATAATATATGGAATTAATACCATATAGGGGGGATAATTATGGCAGCTGAAAAAAAAGAACAAAGAGTAGCCAGAGAGATTTTGGAAAACATAGGTGGTAAAGAAAATATAAAATCTATGGAACACTGCGCTACAAGATTAAGATTGATACTTAATAACAAAGATTTAATCAATGAAAAAGGAATTGAAAGTATTGATGGAGTAAGAGGTCATTTCTTTAAGGCAGCTCAATTTCAAATAATACTTGGAACTGGATTTGTAAATAAAGTTTATGATGTTTTAATGGATGATGGGGTAGAAAAAGGTGATGTAAAAGCAGATGTTTATAGTGATATGACTATTCTTCAAAAAGTATCTAGAACTTTTGGAGATATATTCTTGCCAATAATACCTGTTTTAGTTGCAACAGGATTATTTATGGGAATAAGAGGAATGCTTACTACAGCAGGTATAATGGAAAGTGGTGGAACCTTATATACATTAACAGAAGTATTAACAGATACAGCTTTTGCCTTTTTACCAGCCTTAATTGCATGGTCTGCATGTAAGAAGTTTGGGGGAACACCTGTTATAGGAATTGTTGTAGGTCTTATGCTTGTTGCACCACAGCTTCCAAATGCTTATTCAGTAGCAGCAGGAACAGTGGATCCATTACATTTGAGTTTATTAGGAATTAATATTCCAATAACAGGATATCAAGGTTCAGTACTTCCGGCTTTATGTTTAGGAATTATAGCAGCTAAGTTAGAAAAGAGTATAAGAAAATTTGTTCCAGATGTTGTTGATTTAATAGTAACTCCATTTGTGACTTTATTAATTACTGTAACTTTAGGTTTATTAGTTGTAGGACCTATAATGCACATAGTTGAAAATGGTTTATTAGCATTATTTGCAGGACTAATAGCACTTCCATTTGGAATAGGTGGTCTTATAATAGGTGGAACTTATCAAGGGATAGTTGTAACAGGGCTTCATCAAATGTTTAATGCTTTTGAAATTAACTTAATTTCAAGTACAGGAGTAGACGCATTTAATGGAATAATTACAGGTACAATTATGGCACAAGGTGCTGCAGCTTTAGCAGTAGCTTTAAGAACTAAAAATAAGAAAAAACGTTCATTCTATTTATCAGCATCAATACCAGCATTCTTTGGTATAACAGAACCTGCAATATTTGGGGTTAACTTAATACTATTTAAACCATTTGTTTATGCTTTAATAGGTGGTGCAGCATCAGGTGGATTTGCAGCATTTATGAAACTTGCAGCAGATGGTATGGGGGTTACAGCTCTTCCAGGTTCATTACTTTATTTAGGAACTGGTCAAATAGTGACTTATTTAATAGCAAATGCGATAGGATTTGGAATAGCCTTCTGTTTAACTTACTTCTTATTCGATCCTAATAAAGAAGATAAAAATAGCGTTAATACTTTAGAAGGACAAGAAGTAATGAATTAATTTTAAGAGTAAGTTAGCTATTTTTAGCTAACTTATTCTTAATTACTTTAAATGAAGATTACTAAGAAAAGATAAATAAATTTGGATAAATATTAAGTTTATTATATAATTTATAGTAATAATTTAAAGTATGTTAAGTAGGGTTTTACAAATACAGGAGGAATAAAATGAAGGTAACTATTCAAGATATAGCAAATATGGCTGAAGTTTCTAAAAGTACTGTGTCTAGATATTTAAATGGAGGCTATGTAAGTAAGGAAAATACGGATAAAATAGCTAAAGTTATAAAAAAAACAGGGTATCAAACTAATTTTTTTGCAAAGAGATTGAAGAGTAAAAAAAGTGGGCTTATTGGTATAATAATGCCAAGGATAGATTCTTTTACAGCAAGTAAGATACTAAAAGGTATAGTTGAAAAAATAGAGAAAGAAGGTTATCAACCTATAATTTTAACTAGTGATTTAGATAAAGAAAAAGAATTAAATCACATAAATAAATTGTACCTAGAAGGTATGGATGGAATAATAGTTATGTCTTTTGCTATTTCAGATGAGCATGTAAAGCTTATAAATAAGTTACCTATTCCTGTTATATTTACAGGACAAGAAAGATATGGGGTAAATTCTATAACTATAGACGATTATAAAGCAGGAAACATTATGGGGATGTTTGTTAAAGAACAAGGACATAAAAATATAGTTTATATGGGTGTAAGTGAAGAGGATGAGGCAGTTGGAATAAATAGAAAAAAAGGCTTCATAGATGCATTAAATAGTGATTTTTCTATAAATTATGTAGAAACAGATTTTAGCTTTAAGGGCGCCTATGAAAATGCTTATAAGGCTGTTTTATTTAATCCTAGTATTATTGTTTGTGCTACAGATAATATTGCAATTGGTGTAAATAGATATCTTATGGAAAAGGGTATAAAGGTGCCAGAGCATATATCAGTAGCAGGTTTTGGGGGCTATGATATAGGAACTGCTATTCATCCACCACTTACAACAGTAAGTTTTGATTATGAATTTTTAGGGTTTGAAGCAGCAAATAGAATAGTTTCTTTTATAGAAGAAAAGAATTTTAATGAGTTAAAAGATGTACCAATTAAATTAGTAAAAAGATATAGTGTACAGAAATTATAAGTGGTAAAATAAAGATATAAGGGTGTAAAATATTATGAAATTTAGAGATATATTAGATATAAATAAAGATTCAAAAGAGTTTTATAAAAAAGAAAAAAATCATGAAAGTTTTAGAAATAATTATCACTTTCAGCCACCATTTGGTCTTATAAATGATCCTAATGGTCTTAGCTATTTTAATGGAGAATATAATATATTTTTTCAATGGAATCCACTTACTTGTGAGCATAAATTTAAACATTGGGGGCTTATAAAAACTAAAGATTTTGTAAATTATACTATTCCTAAAGTAGTTTTAGCACCAGATGATTACTATGATAAAAATGGATGTTATTCAGGAAGTGCCATTGAAAGAAATGGAGTATTAGAACTTTTATATACAGGAAATGTTAAGGATGAAAATGATAATAGGCTCTCTTATCAGTGTATAGCTACTATGGACAAAGAGGGAAATATAAAAAAGTTAGGTCCAGTATTAGATGATATTCCAAAGGGATATACACCGCATTTTAGAGATCCTAAGGTATACTTTAAAGAGGGAAAATATTATTTTGTAATAGGAGCTCAAACAGATAATCTTAAAGGTAGAGTTTTACTATACTCTTCATTAGATATGAGAAAATGGAATTTAGAAGGTGAAATTAAGACTTCTTTAGAAGAATTTGGATATATGTGGGAATGTCCAAGTGTAGCAAAATTACAAGATAAGGATATTTTAGTGTTTTCTCCTCAGGGGTTAGAAAAAGAAGAATTTAAATATCAAAATATATATCAATCAGGATACATTATAGGGGATTTAAATTATAATACTTTAGAGTTTAATCATGGTGAGTTTCACGAATTAGATATGGGATTTGATTTTTATGCTCCTCAGGTTTTTAAAGATAATAAAGAAAGAACCTTAATGATTGGATGGATGGGAGTCCCGGAAGATGATGAAGATAAACATGTAAGTTTAAAGGAAAATTGGATACATTCTTTAACAATACCAAGAGAGTTAACTTTAAGGGAAGATAGAATATATCAAAATCCAGTAGAAGAGATGAAGCTTTTAAGGGAAAAAACATTTTTCTGTAAGGAGAATTTTAGTGAAGAATCTTTAGAATTTTCAGATATAAATAAAAATTCCTATGAATTTATTTTAGAGTTAGAAAACACTAAGGATTTAGAATTTAAAATAGAAATGTTCAAAGGAAACAAAGAACACTTTGATTTATATTTTAAAGAAGGAATTTGTCTAATAAGTAGAGAAAATATCATAGATGGACCTAAAGGAATAAGAAAACTCAAATTAAATGAAGGCAAAAACTTAAAACTTCACATATTTGTTGACAAATCTGCTGTTGAAATATATATAAATGATGGAGAATATGTTGCATCTTCTAGAGTTTTTGCTAAGGAAAATAGTTTAGGTTTAAGTTTAAAAGGGTTAAATAAACAAATTAATATAGATAAATTACAAATTTGGACTTTGAAAGGAGTAAATTATAATGAATAAAGTATTTTGTATTGGTGAACTTTTAATAGATTTTATAGGAAAAGATATAGGACAAGGCTTAGAACAAGGAAATAACTTTGAGAAAAAAGCCGGTGGAGCTCCTGCAAATGTTGCAGCTGCAGTATCAAAACTTGGAGGAGAGTCTTACTTTTTAGGACAAGTAGGAAATGATTCCTTTGGAAGATTCTTAGTTAAAATGCTTAAAGAAGTTAATATAAATACTGATATGACGGTTATGGATGGTCACACAACATTAGCTTTTGTTGCAATAGATGAAAATGGTGAGAGAAATTTTGAGTTTGTAAGAGGAGGAGATGGAGAGTATTCATTCTCTAGTATTGATACAGAAAAAGTAAAGGGAAACGATATAATTCATTTTGGTTCTGCAACAGGCTTTTTAGAAGGAGAGCTTAAAGACACATATTATAAATTATTAAATCATGGATTAAGTGAAAAAGCATTTATTTCTTTTGATCCTAATTATAGAGATGCTTTAATATTAGATCATAAGCTAGATGAGTTTGTAGAAGATTGTAAAAAGTTCATAGAAAAAGCTCACTTTATAAAATTAAGTGATGAAGAAATAAAAATAATAACTAAAAAAGAAGATATAAATGATGGGGTTTGTGAACTTCATAAAATGGGAGCTAAAGTTGTTGCTATAACTTTAGGCAGTGAAGGAACTTTAATAAGTGATGGAGTAAATTCAGCTATAATTCCATCAATAAAAATAAAACAAGTGGATTCAACAGGGGCAGGAGATGCTTTTGTAGGTGCTGTTTTAAAGAAAGTTAATGAACTAGATAATAAAGAAGAAATAACTTTTGATAAATGGAAAGAAATAATAACTTATGCTAATAGAGTAGGAGCTATAACTTGTACAAACTACGGTGCTATAGGTTCTATTCCAACAGAAAGAGATATAGAAGAGTATTTAGCTAAATAGTTATTAAATAAAATCTAAAAGAAGCTATAACAGATGGTTTATATAAAAGCCGTTTTGTTATAGTTTTTTTTATGGATTTAATACTTATTTAGACTATGTCATGGTTTTTATAAATAAATTATGAAAATAAAAGAGAAATGTTAAAAGAATAAGATGTTTAGATGTAAACACTTTTATTGAGTAAAACAAGGGTATCTTCATTGTAGAATTTATTTATTCTAAGTGATAGAATGATTTTATATTTTAGAATTAGGAGTAAAATAAAAAAAGAGGAGGATAAATGTAAGATAATAGAGTTTAAGTTTTAATCTTATAAAGTACATATGAATAATAATATAACAAAAGGAACTATTCTTATTCTTATAAGTTCTTTAGGATATGCTGGTATGAGCATGTTTATAAAGTTATCAGGGGATATTCCTGTAATACAAAAGGTATTTTTTAGAAATTTACCATGTCTAATTTTAGCTATATTTCTTTTAGCAAAGAATAAGGAATCTATTTTTGGTCATAAAGGAAATAGAAAAATATTACTACTTAGAGGATGCATAGGAACTTTAGGGGCTTTAGCAAATTTTTATGCTATAGGGAAGCTTATACTTCCTAATGCAACTATGTTAAATCAATTAGGACCATTTTTTATTATAATATTTAGTTTTTTATTTTTAAAAGAAAAAATAAGAAAATTTCAAATAGGAGCCTTAGCTGTAGCTTTTATTGGAGTTGTTATAATACTTGGTCCAGACTCTACTATGCCTATATTCCCGGCATTTATGGCAATTTTAGGTGCAGTAGCAATTGGTATTGCATTTACTTGTATAAGATATTTAGGTGGAAAAGAAAGCCCTCAGACAATAGTTTTTTGGTTTGCAATAGTATCAATTTTAAGTGGTGCTATATATATGGTATTTGATTATACACCAATGACAATGATGCAAATTATATATTTACTACTTGCAGGACTTTGTACTGTTTTTGGGCAATTTGGCGTAACTTTAGCCTATAAATATGCTGCAGCTAAAGATATATCTATATTTGGATATAGTCAGGTTATATTTGCAACATTTTTTTCAGTCTTGGTATTTAGCCAAATACCAGGAGAAAATAGTATAATTGGATATATAGTAGTTATTGTGGCTGCTTGTATAAGTTTTTTCTATAATAAGAAAGTAGATTCTAAGATTATAAACAATTAAATTAAGATATAAAATAAGGTCATATCATTTTGATATGGCTTTATTATTTATATGTGTATAAATTAACGATATTATTTATATAGATGGAAATGTGTCTATATAAATAAAAATAAATTATATTAGCTATTTTTAACATTACCTTGGTTTAAAGCAAAATATAGTTATAATAATTGACAAAAATAATAGAGAGAATATATACTAAACATAGAAAAATATCTATATAAGGAGAGCCTATGGAAAATATATATGATATAAATGCTAAGGTTTTTAAAGCTCTTAGTAATTCTAGTAGATTAAAAATAATAAATATGTTATCTCAAGGTGAAAAATGTGCCTGTACCATATTGAAAGATTTTGAATTTACTCAGCCAACATTATCCCATCATATGAATGTTCTTATGGATTGTGGATTAGTGGTTTGTAGAAAAGACGGTATTTGGAGTTATTATAGTTTAGATTTAACAAATGGTAATAGATTAGTTTTATTCTTAATGAATATAATAACAGATACGAAATAATATAAGAAGTCAATAATAGTGCTTTATATAAATATTTAAGGGAAAATAATTTTTAGGAGGATGAAATGTTAGAGAAAGTAAGAGAATTAATAAGTGGAAGTGAACTTTTAAAGGGTGGTTTTGGCGTAGAGTTAGAATCTTTAAGAGTAGATAAAAATGGGGTGCTTTCATCAAAAATGCACCCAAATGTTTTTGGGGATAAATTAGAAAATCCTTATATAACAACAGATTTTTCAGAAAGTCAGGTAGAGATGATAACTCCTGTTATGAAAAGCTCAGAAGAAGTGTTTCAGGCATTAAATGTTCTTTATGATATAGTTTCTTTAGAAATTAAAGATGAATACCTTTGGCCAGAATCAATGCCTTGCGTTATAGAAAATGAAGAGGATATAATGGTTGCTAAATATTCTTCAACTAAAAAAGGCAATGAAGCTAGGGAATATAGAGAAGGTTTAGTAAAAAAGTATGGAGCTAAAAAACAGCTTATATCAGGTATACATTATAATTTTTCATTTAATGAAATGCTAATAAAAAAGCTTTTTGAAAAGAGAGAAGATGAAAATATATCATATAAAGAATTTAAAGATTCTATATATTTAAAAGTTACGAGAAATTATTTAAGATATAGATGGTTTATTGTATACATTCTAGGGGCATCTCCTGTTATTCATAAAAGCTATGATAAGGATATGTTAAATAACGCTTGTAAAATAAACCATGAAATCTATGGTAATAACTCTGTTATATCTTATAGAAACAGTTCATTAGGATATAAAAATAACACTAATATATATCCTAGTTATAAAAGTGTTAAATCTCATATAGAAAGTTTAGATAACCTTGTTTGGGATAAAGTTATATCAAATTATAAAGAGTTATACAGTCAAATAAGATTAAAAGCTAAAGATAACTACAATCTTAAAAAATCACTTTTAGAAGATGGAATAAACTATTTAGAAATAAGAAGTATAGATATTAATCCTTTAGCAAAGGTTGGGATAACTTTAGAAGATTTAAAATTTATTAATCTTTTCACTTTATTCTTACTTAATGAAGATGAAAGTGGTTACAATCTATGGCAAGAAGAAGCTTTAAATAATCAGTTAGATACTAGTCTTTTAGGATTAGGTAATATAAAACTTTTAAGAGATGGTGAAAGTATCTCTAAAGAAAATTGGGGAAATTATGTATTAGAGAAAATGTCTATTATAAATAAAGATTTTAATTTAAATTTAGATGAAATAATAGATGATAAGAAAAATGTTATAAATGATTATAAAAATACTTATAGCTATAAAATAAGAGAAAAAATAAAAGAAGAGGGCTTTGTAAACTTTAATTTAAATCTTTCTAAGAAATATAAGGAATTAGCATATAATAATAGATTTAAACTAGAGGGTTTTGAGGATTTAGAGCTTTCTACTCAAATACTTATGAAAGAAGCTATAAAGAGAGGAATAAAGACAAAAGTAGTAGATAGAAATGATAATTTTATATCTTTAGAAAAGGGAGATATAAAAGAATATGTAAAACAAGCAACTAAAACATCAAAAGATAATTACATAACAGTTTTAGTTATGGAAAATAAGGTAGTAACTAAAAAGGTTTTAGATGAAAATAACATAAAAGTACCAAAGGGAAAAGAGTTTACAAATATAGAAGAAGCAAAGTTAAATATAGATGATTTTGTAGGAAAGCCTTCTGTTATTAAACCCAAATCAACAAACTTTGGTATAGGTATAAGCATATTCCCAGACGGGGCATCTAAAAAAGATTTAGATGAAGGGTTAAAGATTGCATTTAATAATGATAATACAGTTTTAGTTGAAGAATTTATAAAAGGAAAAGAATATAGATTTTTAGTTATTGATGATAAGGTATGCGGAATACTGCATAGAGTTCCAGCTAATTGTATAGGCGATGGAGAAAAGAGTATAAGGGAGTTAATAGAAATAAAAAATCAAAGTTCTCTAAGGGGAAAAGGGTACAAAAAACCACTAGAGAAAATAGTCTTAGATGATAATGCTAAACTTTTCCTAAAACAAAGAGGATTAGATTTTGAGTATGTTCCTAAAAAAGATGAGGTAGTATATTTAAGAGAAAATTCTAATATAAGTACTGGAGGAGATAGTATAGACTATACTGATTTAATTCCAGAAAAGTTTAAGAAAATAGCAATAAAAGCTGCAAAGGCTGCAAAGGCAAAAATTTGTGGAGTAGATATGATGCTAGAAAACTACGAAGATGAAAATTCTCCTTATGCTATAATAGAACTTAATTTTAATCCTGCAATTCATATTCATTCCTATCCTTACAAAGGAACTGAGAGAAATATAGCAAGGGAAGTATTAAAATTACTAGAACTTATTTAATTTAAGATATGATAAATAAAATAATAAAGAGTTGTATTGATTTTTTAATACAACTCTTTGTCTTTGTGTAGATAAACATATTAGTAGACATAAAAACTAAGATTTTATATTTCATAAAAATTGAAAATAATACTTTTAATAATTAGTTTTGGAAATAATAAAGTGAATTAAGTATAGAAGTAAAAGAAATACTAAGATTAAACCTTTATCTTAAGGAGTATATTGTTCTTAGATAATTTAATTAAACAAAACTCTAATAATTAAAAAATAAGTTAATTAAGGACAAATTTGATGTATAATAATATAAAATGGAATATCATTAAAGTTCCAAAAAGAAGGTGATTTAAGTGGATGTAAGAACTCATATTTTAATAGCAAATAGGATATATGATAGTTTAGACCCTGAAAAGCAATCTATTATAAAGAGAAAAAATTTTATTTATGGAAATATAAAACCTGATATGGTTTCAAAATATAAATTAAGAAAACATTATAGAAAAGAATCCTATGAAGTTATATTAAATAAAATAGATAGCTTAGCTAAAATAAATAATTTAGACGATATAAAAAATAAAAAGTTTTTTTGTAACTTTAGCCAAGAGCTAGGAGTGATATGCCATTTTACATGTGATTTTTTCTGTGTTCCCCATGATGAGAGATGGGAATTTAAGCATAGCATGGTAAATCATATTGCCTATGAAAAAAAGTTGAATTCTATATCAAAAAGTTATTCCTTTGATAAAGATATGAAAATAAGCTTAAATTCTTCCAATAATATAAAAGATTTTTTAAATTCAGTATATATACAATATAAAAATGATGTTTCATTAGATACCTATAGGCGAGACTTAAAGTATTCTTATAATATAGCTTTTATAATAGTATCATCAATATTAGATGAACTTTTGTATTACTATAAGAAAACAGTCTAAAAATTAAAATAAATATATAAATAAAAAAGTAGTTTAATCGAATTTATATTAAGTATAAATTCAATTAAACTATAAAAAAACAAAAAAACACAATAATAATTACATTTTTTGAAAAAAGATTAATAGTTTTATTTAATATTAAAAAAATCAAAAAAATACTTTACATTTGCCCTATATATACGTATTATATTAAAGGAAGAAAAAAATTAAGGAGTGGCAGAGATCATGAATTTTTTCAAAAAATATTCTACTTTTCATAAGATATACTTTTTAGTATTCTTTTGCTTTAACATATTTACATTTGGATTAGAGCTATATAATGAAAAAACTTTTACTACAGGAATAGTTATAGTTTTAATAGCGTCAATTATATCTACAATTTCAGGACTTTTTGCAGGTATCTATACAGCAAGAGCAGAAGTTGCAGCATATACTTGGGGAATAATAAATACATGTTTTTACATATTTATCTCAATTACAAATCATATGTATGCTGAAGTAATTCTTTACGTTATATATATGTTACCGATGAACATATATGGATACTTCGCATGGAAAAAAAGTGCAAGAGAATCAAAACATGATAATACAACTGAATCAACAATAGAAGTTAGAAGCTTAAGTAAAAAACAAATAGGACTTATAGTGCCAGGTGTACTTATACTTTGGGGATTATATGCATTATTTATATATAACCTTCCAAATATATTACAACCAATATTAGGCTTTAGAATACCAGCGGATCATCTATTTTATATAGATTCATTTACAGCAACTGTAACAATATTTGCAGTTATAGTTTCTACAAGAAGATTTAAAGAAACTTGGTATTTTTGGATATTATCAGATGGAGTAGGAGCAATTCTTTATTTAACATCATTATTTACTAAAACATCATTTTCATTTAGTTCTTTATCAGGAGCTATGATGTGGATACAATACTTAACAAATGCTGTGTATGGTGTTATGATGTGGAAGAAACTTAATAAAGTAGAACATGAAGATAAGGGTTTAAATGATAGCGGTAAAACTGCTTAAATATAAAAAAATAAAAAGATATGAAGCTATGAGTTTCATATCTTTTTTTGTTTATACAAATAAAATATATTCTAAGATTAATAAATTTTAAGTATAATAATATTAAAAATCGGTTGAATTACATTAAGTAAGATGTTAAAACATTTAGTAAAGAATAATTTTAAAAAAGAAAGGTAAACGTAATTATGGAAGAAAAATTTAAAGAGTTACTTGCTAGTGGAGTTAGGTTTTATTATCAAGACGATAATATAGAATTTTCTGAAGTTACAAATATTGTTATTCTAGATGATGAATTTTTAAAGGTAGAACTAAATTATAGAGATAAGTGTAAGGTATCAATGAATAAATTTAAAAACTACCATTCTAAGGATAATATAAATTATTATAATTGGCAGGAAATAAGAGATTTTGATTCTCTTTTAAAGGAGTACATATATTAACTTAAAAATCCATTAGTGTAAAACTAATGGATTTTTGTTTAAAACTTTGGCTTATTGTGATAAAATTTTCTTAAGATAAAGGCAGGGTTATAAGAGGAGGGGAATACATGAAGATTATTTATAATAAAGAAAATGTTTATAAGGAAGCTTTAAAAGCACCTCTTTCTAAAAAGGAAGATAATAATAGTCTTGAAAGTAAAATTGCTGAGGATAATTTTCTTATAGAAGATATTTTCTCAGACGATAAGTTTTATAATTTCAGAAGGTTTTGTAGAAATAATAAATACAAGCTATTAGAAGATTTAAATAAAAATGTTCTTAAGGAGTTTGAAAGTATAAAGGGGGTTGGAAGAGGGAAAATAGAAACTATTATATTAAGGTTAGAAGAAATATATTCAGATAAACAATATATAAAAGATAAATTTTATTATTTTAAAAGTATAGATTTCTCTAATGAAAATCAAGAGATAGTTCATGTGTTTTGGCAAGATAAATATAATAGATTTAAAGACTTTTGCAAAAAAAATGGAGTTAAATATATAGGAGAAATAGATAATTTATTACTACAAGATTTCAAAAATACAAAAGGAGTTGGAGAGGCTAAAATAGAGAACATTGTAAAAATTTTAAAATCCCATGCAGTAGAAGATAAAAAGAATGATTTTTTTGATACAGGTAAATTATATGATTTTGTAAAGGATTTATCTTTAGTTAGAGTATGTAGAATATTTAAGGTAGAATGTGATGTTAGCGATATTTTAATAAAAGATATAGAAGGAAAAAAGATAAAGGATATAAGTTGTTTAAAGACAGAGAATTTAGAAAAACTGTTAAAGGAATTAAATTCTTTAAAATCCCCTAAAGATATATTAGAAGATTTTAAAAACTCATCAAGTGATAGGACAAAGTCTATATTACTTCTAAGATATTATGAAAATAGGACTCTTCAGGACATAGCAAATAATTATGGGTTAACAAGGGAAAGGGTTAGGCAAATAATATCAATAGCTATAAATAATTTAAATTCCCTTATGATAACAGAAAACTTTATAAGTTCTATAAAAATATATGGTGAGGCTGAAAATTATATAGACTATAATAAATTTAAAAAACTTTTAGGAGAAGATAACACATATATAATAAATATATTAGTTAAGGAAGAAATAATAATAAAATTTTATAAGGAACTAGGAAGGATATATTTCAAATAACTTTGATAAATCATTTGAAATCAGATAAATTATACAGAAAGAGTGTTATAATTTAACATAAATATCATTTAGAGAGGTGCAAAAAGTTTGAGTGTAAGATTAGAGGAAGTAGCAGAAAAAATATTTAGAAGCAAATATAGTAGAAAAACTATAAGTGATGATAAATTTAACCCTGTGTTTTATAGATTTATAGGAGTGGATAATACTAATAATTATAATAATGTTTTAAAAACCTTAGAGAAAAAGTTTAATGAGAATAAAGAGATGGCTATTATATTTGATAATTCACTTCCTTTAATTGCAGAAATGGAACTTATAGATTATATATATAAAGAGATAGGCAATATGGATATATATAATATTTCTAAAGAGGAAATAAATATTTTAAATAATAAGGATATAAATGATAGTTTTTTAAAAGCTTTAGAATATGTAATAGCTCTTGCTATAAATAATGAAAATTTTTTTAGTGAAAGTGTTAGAAATAATTTTATAACAAAGCTTATAGTGTGGGGCTATAGTTATTTAAAGGATATTAATTTTAATAGTGATATAAATCCTAAATGCTTGTATTATGGAAATATAGAAAGACATGATGTTTATTTTTTAATATTACTTTATTTAATGGATTTTGATGTTTTGTATATAAATCCTTTAAAGGAAGAGTATTTTAATGAGGTAGATAAGGATAATCTAAGTCAGTGTATTAAAAGCTTAAGTATGTTAAATATAGAATCTTTTAAGGAAAGAGCTTCTAAGGGGGAAGAAATAGAAAAAGCTCAAACTATAACAAAACAAATTCAAAGGGATATACAAGAGGAACTTTTTTCAGATATTAATATATTTAAGCCATGGCAGTTTAGAAATGGTTACACTAAAGCCATTTTACTTGATACTATCTTAGAAGATATTTTTATTTACTTTAATGAACCTGTAAAATTAAGGCAAGGATTTAAGGTGGAAGGAAATACTGTAAAAATACCTTGCTTTTTTTATAAGATAGATGGAGAGTATAGAGATATTTTAGAGTATCAAAGACTTGTAAGATATTGCACAGAAAATCCTAATACATTATTTTTTAATACAGGATATATTTCAAGAGATGAAGAGTTTAATGATGATATGTATAAAATGATGTTTTGTCAATTAGGTGATGGAACATTTGATATAGAAGCTATTAAGAAACTTCCTATATACAGATTTTCTAAATATAATGAAGAGGTTCAAAACTTTATGCTGAAAAAGTTTAATGAAACCATATTAGATAAAAATTTATTTGCTAAGGTTTTAAGTAATGAGGAGATTTTAAAATTTTTATCCCTTGTATTATCATTAAATGACCTTATAGTAAGGCTTATTGATAATTTTGATTTTACAGCTGATGTTCCTAAAATAGTTATATATTTAGATGATGAAAATACAATTTCAGACTCTATGATGATGCTTCTTGGGTATATTCATAAAATAGGAATTGATATAGTAATTTTTAATCCTTCAGGTTTAACTAATTTAAATAAGATAATAAGAAAGGATAGATTTAACTATATAAGACTTGAAAAAATGGAATATGAATCAAAATATAAAAAGCTAGTGTTAGTAAAAAATATAAAGGGAAAAGTAGAAGCACTATCTAAATTTTTTAAATTTTAAAAGATAAAAGAGAGGAAAACAAATATGAATAATAATACAGGAAACAATAATGGAAGCCATATAAATATGGGAAACAATATAGAAAATGAAAATAGTAATATAAATTATACAGATTATAATAATATGAACAACACAGGTGGAGTAAATCCTGTGAATTATGAAAACTACAATAGAAATAATTCTATTGATGCTAATATGCAAATGCAAAATAATACGCAAAACATGAATAGTGGAATGAATAATAATCAATATATGAATAGAAATAACTATGAGAATAATTTTAATATGAATCA
>JAUNBX010000029.1:27277-34020 GCA_030526875.1 Clostridium perfringens
AATATGCAAACAATAAATAATGGAAGTAATGACATAGCAAATAATGATTATATGTTTAATCAAGTAGATGAATATAAGATGCAATTAAGAGCTTCAAAAGAAGTTCAGGATTTAACTAGCGAAGTTAATGTAGAAAATCCAAATTCAATACTTCAATTTGGTCAAAGAGCAAGTGAAGGAATCTCAAAGGTATCAGATGAACTTTTAAATTCAATGAAGGCCGTAAAGACTGAAGAAGCAACGGAAATGCTTAGTAGTTTAACAAGGATAATGGATAAGTTTGATGTTAAAGAGCTTAAAGATGTAGAAGGAAAGGAAAATAAACCTTCATTCTTTGGAAAAATGTTTAAAAAAGTTCAAACATCAGTAGCAGATCTTTTCCAAAAGTATGACAGTATGGGAATAGAAGTTGAAAAAGTTTATGTTATTCTTAGAAAATATGAGGGTGAAATAAGAGAATCTAATAACAGACTTAAAAGATTGTTTGATGGAAATGTAGAATATTATAAACTTTTAGAAAAATATATTGTTGCAGGGGAACTTGCTGTTGAAGAGATAGATTCTTATATAAACCAATATAGCTTAGCTACTAATATAAATGAAGAAGAAAAACGTATGATGATGCAAAGACTTGAATTATCTAAGGAGATGTTGTCTCAAAGGGTCTATGATTTAAGAGTTGCAGAAAATGTTGCAATTCAAGCAGTTCCAGCTATACAAAATATTCAAATGTCAAACTTTAATCTAATGAGAAAGATTAATTCATCATTTATTATAACTCTTCCTATTTTTAAACAGTGTTTAGCTCAGGCTATAATACTTAAAAGACAAGAAATTCAAGCTAAGTCAATTAGGCAGTTAGATGATAAAACAAATGAACTTCTTCAAAGAAATGCAACAAATACAGCAGCACAATCTGTAAGAATAGCAAAAATGGCTTCATCTAGTTCTATAAATATAGAGACTTTAGAAAAGACATATAATACTATTTTAAAAGGCATAGAAGATACTAAAGCAATTGAGGAAGCTAATAGGTTACAAAGAAATGAAAATATAGGAAGATTAGAAAATATAAAAAAAGATTTAAAAGGAAAAATAGTTATATAATTTGAACAAATTGTAAACAAATATATTAAAAAGGTAAAATAATAAAAGTTTTCATATTATGCTTATATTAATTAAACATACTATATGTTGACACAAAACATTTATATGTTACAATAATATTAATAGCATAGTATGAAAACTGATTAACATAGTTTTTTAAACTTTACCTAAAGAAGTTATTATAAGTTTTATTGTAAAAATTTTAATTATTATATAAAACTTAACTAGTAATCTAAATTTTTAAGAATTTTAGGTACCCTTTAAAGGCTATATAAAATGAAAATTTTATTTATATTTAAGAGGAGGGCTAAATTATGGCTATAAATTTAGGAAACGGATTTGGAAATGCTAATTCAAATAGTGGTATAGATGTATTAAATTTAAAGAAAAATGATATTTTAAATTTAAGTAAAAAAGAGCCGGGTTTAGAAAAAGTAGTGTTAGGAGCAGGATGGGATATATCTTTAAATGGTAGTACTTTTGATTTAGATATATCAGCCTTTTTATTAGGTGAAAATGGAAAAGTAAACAGTGTAAGTGAAGATGTTATATTTTTCAATAATATGGTAAGTGAAGGTATAACATTATGTGGAGATAACAGAACAGGTGCTGGAGACGGTGACGATGAAAGAATAGAAATAGATTTAGGAAAAATAAAGCCAGGTATATCAAGAATTGTTTTTATAGTTAGTATATTTGAAGCTATTCAAAAAAGACAAACTTTTGGTATGGTAGATAATTCATATATAAGACTTTTAGATGAAAAAAATGGTGAAAGAGAAATATGTAGATTTAACTTAAAAGAAGATAGTTCTACAGCTACAACGGTAATATTTGCAGAACTCTTTAAAGAAAATAATGAATGGAATTTTAAAGCTTTAGGGGAAGGTAAAATTGCTGATTTAAATGGAATATTAAGTCTGTATATGTAGTAGTTGAAATAAAAGGGGGAGATTTTATTGGCATTAAATTTTTTGAAGAAACTCATGAAAGGAGATTCTCAAGAAAGTTTTAAGAATAATACTTTAAATTCTAATAGTAATGAATATAAAGGGCTGGAAAATCAAAGTATGGGACCGTTAAACTTAAATAAAAATGATGTACTAGATTTAACAAAAAGAAATCCAAGTATAAATAATATAATATTAGCTGCAGGATGGGATGCTAGCAGACATGGTTCTAATATAGATTTAGATTTAGTAGCTTTTTTATTAGATGAAAATGGTAAACTTATAAAGTCAGATAAAAATGTTGTTTATTACGCAGCTAAAAAAGCAAAGGGTATATTTTTAAATGGAGATAATTTAACAGGTGAAGGTGATGGAGATGATGAAAAGATATTTGTTAATTTATCTGAGATAGTTCCAGAATGTACAAGGATAGTTTTTTCGGTGGTAATATATCAAGGAAAAGAAAGAAGACAAAATTTCCAAATGATAAAAAAATGTTATGTTAGACTTTTAGATTCTAATAATAATGAAAAGGAAATCTGTAGATATAATTTATCAGAGGATGGAGAAAATAATACAGCAATAATATTTGCTGACCTTCATAGAGAAAAGCGTAATTGGAATTTTGCAGCCTTAGGTGAGTTAAGGCAAAGTTCTATGAGAAGTTTATATAATTCTTATAAAAATTAGGAGGTAAATTTATGGCTATAAATTTAGGGAGTATGTCTAATTTTGGAGAAAATAAAGGACAGGTGTTAAATTTAGAGAAAAACTCTATTTTAGACTTAACCAAGAAAAATCCAGGCTTAAAAAAGGTTATATTAGGAGCAGGTTGGGATATTTCAAAAGGTGGAGATTCTTTTGATTTAGATATTGCAGCATTTTTACTGGATAAAAATGAAAAATTTAATACAGTTGATAATATAATATTTTTTAACAATAAAGTATCAAAGGGAATAGCTTTAGAAGGGGACAATAGAACTGGTGTAGGCAACGGTGATGATGAGAGAATAAATATAGATTTATCTCAAATAGATAGCGAAATATGTAAAATAGTTTTTGTAGTTTCAATTGATAAAGCAAGAGAAAAAAGACAAACCTTTGGTATGATAGATAATTCATATGTAAGACTTTTAGATGTAGAAAATAATGAAAAAGAAATTTGTAGATTCAATTTAAAAGAAAATGGTTCAACTGCAACATCTATAATATTTGCTAATCTTTATAGGGATGGGCAAGAATGGCAATTTAAAGCTTTAGGGGAAGGCATGATAGCAGATCTTAATGGAGTTTTAGGATTGTATCAATAAGTATAACAAATGATATTCTACAATAATAGAAGCTTTTAGCTTCTATTTATTTTATAAATTTAATTCAGAAAAAGGGGAGACGCAATTTGCAAAAAGGTCTAAATGATAAAGAAGTTGAAGAAAACAGAGCTAAGTATGGAAAAAATATAATAGAAGAAGCAAAACCAGAAACGTTTCTAGATAAATTTATAGGGGCTTTTAAAGATCCTATGATAATGCTTTTAATAGCTATTGCAGTTATTCTTGGAATTATGGCAGCTATAGGCCATGCTTCATGGTCAGAACTTATTGGTATTGGAATATCTATTTTAATAGTTACCTTCATATCAGCTAAAACTGAAGTTGCATCAGATAATGAGTATAGAAAACTAAAAAGTGGTGCAGAAAAGGATAAGTGTAAAGTATATAGAAATGGTAAAGCTATAGAGATAATAGTTGACGATATAGTAGTTGGAGATTATGTAATCTTAGAATCTGGAGATAAGATACCAGCAGACGGTATTTTAGTTGAAGGAGATTTAAAAGTTGATAATTCAGCATTAAATGGAGAAGCAGAAGAGTGCAAAAAAATAGCAAGCTTAGATAATGATATATATAGTGAAGAAGTTGCAATAACTGGTGATACTTTTGTAGATAAATCTTCTTTATTTAGAGGTTCTGTAGTTTATAGTGGCTATGGTTTAATGAAAGTTAAGAAGATAGGTATGAATACTGTCATGGGATCCATGGCAAAGGATATGACAGCTGAGGAAGTTGAAAGTCCTTTAAAGGTAAAACTTAGTGATTTAGCAGGGAAAATATCTAAATTTGGTTATATTGGTGCTGTTGTAATTGCAATTATACTAATTGGACAAAGAGTAATAGCAGCAGGTGGTTTTAGCTCTTATTTTGATTTAGGTACTATGTATATTGTTAAAGATTTATTAGAAACACTTATGCTATCAGTAACAATTATAGTAATGGCAGTTCCAGAAGGTTTACCACTTATGATAGCTATAGTTTTAATGAAAAATACATCAAAAATGCTTCAAAGTAATGTTTTAGTTAGAAAGCCAATAGGAATAGAAACAGCAGGTTCTTTAAATGTTTTATTTAGTGATAAAACAGGAACTATAACTAAAGGTAAATTAGAAGTTGTTGAATTTTTTGATGGTAATGTTGAAGATAGTTATAAAGATAGCAAAACAGTAAAGGAACTTATGGGACTTTGTATAGGTAAAAATACTGGTGCTATGTTTGATGAGAAAAATAATGTTATAGGCGGTAACCTTACAGATAAAGCCCTTCTTAATTTTCTAACTAAAAAAGAAATGGATAAGTATTCAGATCTTATAGTGGAAAAAGCTCAAATGTTTAACTCTACAAATAAATATTCAGCGGCTCAATTAAAAGGTAAAACTGTTTATAAAGGAGCTCCTGAAAGACTTTTAGTAAATGCTAAAAAGTGCATAGATAAAGATGGAAATATAGTAAGTATAGATAAAGAGAAGGTAAATAAAAAAATAGATTTATTAGCAGATAAGGCTATGAGAGTTTTAGCTTTTGCTATAAGTGAAAAATCTTTAGTTGAAGATACTCTTCCAGATGACTTAGTTATAGTTGGTTTTGTAGGAATTAGAGATGATGTAAGACCAGAAGCTAGGCAAGCTATAAAGGAAGTTCAAAATGCTGGAGTTCAAGTTATTATGATAACTGGAGACAGAAAAGAAACAGCAGTGGCTATTGCAAAAGATAGTTATCTTATAACAAAAGATTCTGATATTGCTTTAACATCAGAAGAACTTAATAATTTAAGTGATGATGAAGTTAAAAAAATACTTCCAAACCTTAGGGTAATAGCAAGAGCACTTCCAACTGATAAATCAAGAATGGTAAGACTTACTCAAGAACTTAACTTAGTTTGTGGTATGACAGGAGATGGAGTTAATGATGCTCCAGCTTTAAAAAGAGCCGATGTTGGATTTGCAATGGGTTCAGGAACTGATGTTGCAAAGGAAGTTGGAGATATAGTAATTCTAGATGATAACTTTAAGTCTATAGAAAGTGCTATACTTTATGGTAGAACAATATATAATAATATATTAAAGTTTATAAAGTTCCAATTAACTATAAACGTAGCAGCAGTTACAGTTTGTGCAATAGCTCCTTTGTTTGGAATAGAGCAACCACTTACGATAACTCATATTCTTTGGATAAATCTTATAATGGATGGATTAGGTGCTATGGCTCTTGGTGCAGAACCAGCTCTTAAAGAGTATATGGATGAAAAACCAAAATCAAGAACTCAAAGTATTGTATCTAAAAAGATGTTTACACAAATACTTTGTGCAGGTGGTTGGGTTGCTTTAATAAGTTTTATATTCTTAAAAGCTCCAATATTTACAAGATTATTTGGTAACAACTTAGATGTATTATTAACAGGATATTTTTCCTTCTTTGTTTTAACAGCTGTATTTAACGGTTTTAATGTTAGAAGTGAAGGATTAAATATATTTGAAAATATAAAGGAAAACAAAGGTTTCTTAAAAGTTATGGGGATAATTGTAGTTGTACAAATTATTTTAACTTTTGTAGGAGGAGATTTCTTCTCATGTACACCTCTTAATTTAAGTCAATGGGTAGTAGTTATAATAATGGCATTAACTATAATACCATTTGATATGGCTAGAAAGGCTATATTTAATAAAAAAGAAAAAGAAATTATTAAAGAAGCTAATAAAGTAGTAGCATAGTGAAAAAGGAAGGATTAACACCTTCCTTTTTTATTTATATAGAAATAAAATGAAATCCATTAAAAAAAATAATAATTTTTAATTTAACTATTTATTATTCCAATTAAGAAGAAAAATAAGTAAAAATAAGTAAAAATACAATATTTGAAAAAATTTTCTAACAACATAGTTATATTTATCACATAATAATATAAAAAAATATAGAGAAATATAAAAAAACATAGATTTTTATATTTAGAAGTAAAATACATATCTATAATATGCTATAAAATGTATATTTTATTTAATATTAATTAATTTAATATTATAAATACCTTTTCAGTAATTATAAAAAATACATTTAATTGAAAATAATAAATATATTTCATGGACAATGTCTTTTTAGAGGAATATAATTAACTCATAGCAACAAACCAATATCAAATATTTTAAAAATAAAATAGTAGAAAAAGCAGAGTTGTTAGTAAGAAGAAGAGATTAAATGAGCTGTTAATATTTCTACCATAAATAATAAATTAATATTTGATGTTCTTTTGAGATTATAAAATCAAAAATGAATTATAAGATATTAGGAGGAGATCAATTATGGAAAGAGAATATACAAAATTCAAAGTAGCAGCAGTACAAGCAGCACCAGTTTATTT
>JAUNBX010000081.1 GCA_030526875.1 Clostridium perfringens
AAATTTGTTTTTCTTCTACAAATTCTTTTAACTCTTTTCTTGATAAAGTTGCATGGTTAACAGCTTCCATATGACTTGCTATAACTGTAGAGTTTGGAGCAGCTTTGCACACTTCATAAGCATCTTCTTTTCCCATTATAAGAGATTTACCATCAGCAAATTGTGCATCTCCTGAGTTTAGAATAATGATTTCTGGTTTATATGAATTAATAGCTTCTTGTACTTCATCACACCAAACTGTGTCTCCAGCTATATATAATGATTTTTCATCTTTATGGTTAAATACAACCCCACATACTTCAGTACTCATATTTTTATCTAGTTCTATATATCTTTGTGTAAGTGATTTTTCTTCAGCGTGTATACCATCTGTTTTGAAAAGTGTAATATCTCCAAATGCAGTTCCCTTTTCACTTAAGATTTCTATATTTGTAAATCCAAAGCTTTTAATTTCAGCTTCTTCTTTTTTATCTTGAGCAAATACCTTTATACTTTTTGGTAAAACTTCACAAGCTTTAGGATCAAAGTGGTCAAGATGAGTATGAGTAATTATTACTGCATCTATATCTTTTATTATTTCATCTATAGAAATAGGTAACTCAACTGATGGGTTACGTCTATCTTGGTTTGCTGTATTTGGGAATGGTGGATAAGTTCCTTTCTCAGCTAAAAATGGGTCAACTAAAAATGTTTTGTTTCCATATGTTATTTTTATTGTGGCACTACGTATTTGTTTAAATTTCATATTGTACAACTCCTTAAATTTTATATTTATTCTTTTATTGTATTTTTTTCTTTCTCTGATATACATTAGTTTATAGAAATTTTGATGAATTTCATATAAAAAAAATCAAGAGTTTTAGGGGAGAAACTTGAATAATGAAAGAGTTTTAGATTTTGTTATATATAAAATATTTAGTGGATTATTGACATAGAGTTAACTTAACAGTATATGATTTTATTAATTGAAGTAGTTTTACATCATTAGTAAGACTGCTTTCTTTTTTATAAATAGAAATAAAATAGCTATTGACCTTAAGTGTGCTTAAGGGTTTAGAATTTAATGGAAGTGAAAAACAAATAGTTAAATAAATGGATATATAAAGGGGGATAAGTATATGGAATTTATAGGGGTAATAAATCAGATAATCGTATTATTTTTAGTTGTTTGTGTAGGATATATTTGTGGAAAGTTAAATTATATTGATGACCATGTGTATGGAAAGTTATCTAAAATACTATTAAATATAACACTTCCTTGTATGATAGTAGCCTCTGCTGTAGGGTCTTCATCAGAATATGATAGTAGCACAATAGTAACAGTATGGATTATGGCAACTGTTATGTTTTTTATTTTAATTCCTGTAATTGGAGTAATTATAAACTTTATTTTAAAGACACCAGAGAAAGAAAAAACATTGTTTTCATTTATGACTATATGCTCTAATTTAGGGTTTATGGGGTACCCAGTTATAAGGGCCATCTATGGAGAGGAAAGTATTTTTTTATGTAGCTTTTATATAATGATTTTTAGTGTAGCTTTGTATACCATAGGAATATTTATGCTAGCAAAAGGAAAAGGAGAAAAATCAAAATTTACATTAAAGCAAATAATAACTCCAGGTATGATAGCATGCGTTATTTCATTAATTGTATTTTTAACTAAAGCTCACCTTCCTGAGGTTATAAAGGGTACGTTAGATAGTGTTGGGGGAATTACATCTCCTCTTGCAATGATGCTTATAGGAGTTTCTATGACAAAACTATCTTTAAAAGGTCTTTTAAAAAATGGAAGGCTATATTTATATACACTATTAAAACAGCTTGTGTTTCCACTACTTTGTTATTTTATAATGAGTACATTTGTTAGCAATAAAATTATATTAGGTATATTTGTAGTAATGCTAGCAATGCCAACAGGTCCTGTGGCAGTTATGTTTGCAAATCAATATAAAAAAGATTCAACTGTAGTTGCAGAAACAGTGCTAATTGGAACAATTGCTTCATTTATAGCAATACCACTTTTATGTACAGTTCTTATATAAATAATTGATTGGATACTAGGCTTATAGTATAATAAAACAAAAAATTATGATAATGGAGTAAATAATTATGACATTAGAAAAAAGATTTGATGAAGAACTTATTAAAGCATGCGAAATAGCACAAAAAGAATGTGGATATAATCCAACAAGATTTTTACAAACAGTATCAAAATTTGGGGGAGTAAAAACAGCGAAAGAAATTATAAGAAAAAATAACATTTCTGATGGTTTTGATAAACTACAAAAGGCAGGACGTATTGACCTTACAATGGAAGCCATTATAATTAAACCAAAATATGCAGAACTTTTTACAGATGATGAAGTAAATAGTTGTTTTGATTTACTTTGTGAATATGGGTATTATAAATAAGAAAATCTTAATCCTTAATTGGATTAGGATTTTTTATTTTTAATAATATAAACCTTATTTATTAATAGGATAGAGGAAATCTATCTTATTTTTTTACCACTAAATATAATAAAAAATATAGTAAATTTACAGAAGGCTCCATAAAAAATAGTAAAAATAAAGTCCTAGATTTATAGGTGTGGCAACCACCTGTAAAATTCAACAAATAATTGCGGTATCTGTTGAACTCAAAATCTAGGACTTCTTTTATATTATAGACTATTGGTAGAAATTTTATACCTAGGTTAGTTTTACATGAATCTAGGGTTTATAATATGAAATTCTTTTTTTATTAATGTGATAATTTGTGGAATTTACCATATAAATTATTAGAACATGTTCTAATAATATTGACAATATATTATCATATTAATATAATATTTATAGAACACGTTCTACAAATTAAAAAAATAAGGAGGAAAAAATATGTTTGAGCATTTACTTAAAGCAGGTGAAATTGGTAACATGACACTTCGTAATCATGTCATAATGGGACCAACAGAAACCCACTTTGCTTCTTCTGATGGGCAAGTTACACAACCTGAAATTGATTATTATGTCCAAAGAGCAAAAGGAGGAGTAGGTCTTATTGTTACACACCAGATGGCTGGTAATACAAAGATTGATCCTATAGACCCATATCCAAGATCATTGCGCCTTGATGATGATGCATACATACCAATGCTTTCTGAATTAACAGAAGCTGTACATTTAGAAGGAGCTAAGATTGCTCCATTAGTTTCACCAGGTGGTGGTGCACAAGCTCTTGGAACACCATATGATACTGGTTCAGAAGGTGTTTACGATATTTCTAATGTAGGAGCAAGTGAGATTCAGTGTCCTGTAGCAAAGAGAAAGGTAAGAAAGCTTACTGTAGAAGAAATCAAAAAATCTGTGGAGGTTTATGGTTTATGTGCAAAACGTGCTAAGATTGCTGGCTTTGATGCATTCTATATTCATGCACATTATGGTTATTTAATAGCTCAATTTCTTTCACCATATTTTAATAATAGAGATGATGAATATGGCGGAAGCCTTGAAAACAGAGCTCGTTTTCTTCTTGAATTAGTTGAGTCTTGCAAAAGAAATGCAGGAGATGATTTCCCTATTATCGTAAGAATGGCTATTGATGAATACATTGGTGATGCAGGAAGAGGAGTTGAAGAAAGTATAGAGCTTGCAAAGATGCTTGAAAAGGCAGGAGTAGCTGCTATTGATTGTGCGGCAGGTTTATATATGACTATGGAACTTGTATGCCCTACAATCTATCATGAAAAAGGTTCTTTCGTACATCTTGCAGAGGCTATTAAAAGTGCGGTAAATATTCCTGTAATTACTCAAGGTAGACTACAAGATCCAGAACTTGCTGAACAAGTCCTTGCAGAAGGAAAGGCAGATTTCATCACTATATCACGTGGATTAATTGCTGAACCAGATTGGGTGAATAAGGTTAAAGCAGGTGATTATGAGGGCATTAGAAGATGCGTTTCATGTAATCACTGTATCGGAGAAAGAATTATAAATAACCTAACTATCCGCTGTGCATTAAATCCAATAGCAGGTAGAGAATTAAAATATGGTAATGGTATTCCAATGGCAGTAAAGAAAAAGAAAGTTACTGTTATTGGTGCAGGTCCTTCAGGATTAGAAGTTGCATATAGATTAGCAATGCGTGGTCACTATGTTGATTTATATGAAAAGTCAGAAAAATTATGTGGAGGACAGATAAAAGCTGCTATGACGCCTCCAGGAAAGAGTGTCTTAGGAAATATTGAACGTTTCTATGATGCACAGTTTACTAAAATGGATAATGTAACAGTTCATCTTAATTATGAAATGACAGAAGAAAAGATTAAAGATATTAAGGCTGATGCAGTAGTTCTTGCTACTGGGGGAGAACCAGTTGTTCCTAGAATTCCAGGTCTTTTATTAGGAGAAAAAATAGTAACTGCCGATGATGTACTTACTGGAAAATTTGAAGCTAAAGGTAAGGTATTAATTGCAGGTGGGGGACAAGTTGGTATAGAGACTGCTCATTACCTTAGAGAAAAAGGTATGGAAGTAGGTATCATAGAAATGATTCCAGAACTAGCAGTTAATGAAGAGATACTAACTAGACTTACTCTTATGCCTATTATTGAAGAGTCAGGAATAGAAGTTTACACTAGCCACAAGATTCAAAAAGTAGAAAATAATAAGGTTACAGTATTAGATCTTAATACTGATAAAATAAATGATTTATCTTTTGATACTTTAGTCCTTGCATTTGGGACAAAGCCAGTACGTCATTTAGAAGAAAGTATAAAAGCAAACTTCCAAGAAAACTACATTGTAGGGGATGCTAGTTCAACAGGAAATATTAAGAAAGCAATAGAATCAGGATTCTTTACAGCATTAAAAATCTAAAATTAAAGATAAATAGTAATATTTATTTTAATGCCTGCTGCTATATCATAGCAGCAGGTTTTAAGTTATACTTCTAGTATACAGTTGAATAAATTAAACAGTGGCTGTATAATGTAAAATTATAAAATACTTGTGGAGATAAAAGATGGCTACAGAAAAAAAGCTGAAACAAAAATTAAACAGAATAGAGAATAAATCAAAAATAATGGAAGCTACAGTTCAACTGATAAAAGAAGAAGGCGTTGAAAAAGTTACTGTACGAAATGTATGTGCAAAAGCTGGTATTGCAGTTGGAACTTTCTATTATTATTTTCAGAATAAAGATGATCTTATGTTTTATTTCGTATCTGAAGGTTTTTATGATGAAGAACTTAAATCCCCTGAAAATGATATTACTGGTAGAATAATTGAGCTTTATATGACGCTGATTAATCATTATATGGAACTTGGAATTACTTTTGTGAAAAGTTTCTATTCTAACAATAACTCAGCATTATCTGCATATATGACAGAAACTGATGGAAAGTTCGTGGCTAATTCTATTATGGCAAAAAGCGAATATGAAATGGAAAAAGCTTATAAATGTGGACTTATAGTTGAAGGAACAGATATACATATGTTATGTAATGACTTGTGCACAATTGTGAAAGGTTCTGTCTTTGAGTGGTGTCTTTGTAATGGAGCTATGGATATAGAGAGTGTAGTGTCAAGAATTTTAACTAAGTACCTTGATAGTTATTTAGTTAAAAATAATTGTTAAATATAAAGGAAATTATTTTATATTAGTGATAAATAGATAGTAATTTAAGAAGCCTTATTGGATGATTAAAATCAGGAAAGTTTAATACTTTCCTGATTTTTCAACAAGCTGAAACCTTGGGATACACTTTTCTTCAATAATAGTTTTTCAACACCTTTAACAGAAG
>JAUNBX010000082.1 GCA_030526875.1 Clostridium perfringens
AAAATAAGAGAATTTTTAAAAGAAGAATTAAATTTATCATCAAGATTTATTAAATCAGCAGCTATAGAAAAAAGAATAAAAGTAAATGGCATAGCTGTAAAGATGAATTATGTTTTAAATGGTGATGAAGATATAGAAGTAAATTTATCTAAAGAAGAATCACAAAATATTGAGCCTGAAAACATACCTTTAGATGTGGTTTATGAAGATGAAGATATATTAGTCTTAAATAAAGCACCTTTTATGGTTGTTCATCCAACAAAAAGCCATCAAACAGGTACTTTAGCTAATGGTATACTTTATTATTTTAGAGAAACAAAACAAGATTGTATAGTTCGTTTAGTAAGTAGATTAGACATGAATACATCAGGGCTTATAATAATAGGTAAAAATCAATATGCCCATATGATGTTATCTAGTGAAATGAAAACAGAAAAGTTTCAAAAAAGATATTTAGCAATAGTTCATGGAAATCTAAAAGAAAAAGAAGGTACAATAAATGCACCAATTTATAGGCCAGCTGTAGATTCTATAAAGAGAGTGGTAGACCCTAAGGGACAAGAAAGTATAACTCACTATAAGGTAATAGAAAGCTTTAAAGGTGCAGATTTAGTTGAGTGTTTATTAGAAACTGGTAGAACTCATCAAATAAGAGTTCATTTAAGTAACTTAGGACATCCTATATTTGGAGATAATCTTTATGGAACAGAAGATGAAGAATTTATAAAAAGACAGGCACTTCATGCTTATGGTCTTGATTTTTATAGTCCAAAAACTAAAGAAAAACTAAGCTTAAGAGCAAGTCTTCCTTATGATATGGAAGAGTTATTAAAAAAATTAAGATAGTAAATAATAATACTTTATTTATAACAGAGTGTTTAGCAATATTATATCATCATTATGAAATATAAAAGAAACAACCTAAATTCTAGGTTGTTTTCTTATTAGTAAATCATTAACTTTAAATTAATCTTAATGTTATGGATTAAATGTTAATTCCATATTTCTAAAATTAACCCGTCTATACTTTTTTGGACTTGTGTTATAATATTTTCTAAAAACCCTAGCAAAATGGCTATAGGATGAGAAATTAAGAAATTCTCCAATATCACTAAGTGAATAATCAGAGTATTTTAGCATGTTTTTTGCAGCCTCCATACGTTTTTGTGTAATATAGCTAGCGATACTTTCACCGGTTTCTTTTTTAAAAAGTGTAGATAAGTATGAGCGATTTAATTTTACATGTTTTGCAAGAAGTTCTACGCTAATATTTTCATTAAGATGATAATAAATATAATCAATACACTGGACAACTGGTTTAGAAAGTATATTTTCTTTTTTTGCTTTTGCTACACTTTTAGTAAAATAGGTTATCATTTCATTATGAAGTTTACTTATATCAGCAATTGAGTGTAACTTATCAACTTTTTGTATGTATAAATCACTGGCATTGTACGCTTTTTCAAAATCCATACCACCTTCCACTGCAAATCGTGTGACTAGGGTTAAGGAGCATACAAAAATGTATTGTTTATCACGAAGTTTACTATCTGATCTATGACCTACTTTGAAAGAGTTGAACCTTTTTTTAGCAGTTTCTATAGCACGAATATCTCCAGCTTTAATATACTCATATTGTAGCATCTCTTCATCATAGCTATGATGGCGTAGATTATTTTCCCTATGGATAAATTCAAGATATGCAACTTTTTTATCAATATTTTCTATCAATCTTATCACCTCTTAAATATTATAGAATAGCTAATATTATAGTAAACTTTAAAAGTAAATACAATAAATATGACTAAAAACAAACAATAATGCTGTAATAATTAAATTTAGCACGCTATACTAAAGCAATATACTTTAATTCATAGAATATAGATAAAGGAGATTATCATGGAAAAAGAGGACAAGGGATTAATTAATTTATTTTCGGTACATATGTTTGTAGCTCTTTTGGGGACAGGAATAGTAAATACAGTGTTTGTATTATTTTTAGAGCAGGTTAAAGGGTTTTCTACAGACCAGGCAACCTTTATTATAGGAATAACTCCACTTATACTACTTCCATGTTCATTCTTTTGGGGATGGGTTATGGATAAGCATAAAAAACTTATAATGGCAAATAAGATAGTCTATGCGTCAAATGCAGTTATGGTTGCAGTTCTTATTTTAGTTAGCAATTTTGCTGCAATATTTGGATTTAACCTTTTAAGGAACTTTTTAACTCAGCCAAGTGGTGGAATTAATGATGAGTATATATTACATATAGTAAAAAAGACAGGGCATCCTTATGGAAAAATAAGAGCCTGGGGAGCTATAGGCTTTGGAGCATCAGGGCTTTTAGTTCCTGTAGTTATGTATTTCTATGGTGTTACAGCCTCACTTATAGCAGCTATTATAATATTGTTTTGTGATTTAATAATACTTAGTAAACTTCCAGAGGTAAAGCATGAAAAAAAGGTAATTACCAAAGAGGAAAAGCCATCTTTAAAATCAACATTAACTTTATTTAAAAATAGAAAATTTGTAGTTATATTAGTTGTTTTAACTATACTTACAACAACTTGTAATATAACAGGTTCTTTTGCTATGCCTATAATGCTTGTAGACCTTAAAGCACCAGATGAGCTTGTGGGGTTATTACCATTTATTATGGTTTTAATGGAAATAGTATTTTTATTTGTATTTCATAAATTAAAAATAGCTAAGAAGAGTTACACTGTAATATTTATATGCGTTTTGGTATCTATAGTTAGGTGGTATCTAATGGCTACAATTGATAATTACTATATACTAACAGCTCTTATGCTTTGTCATGGAGTAGTTATAGGTATGATACTTCCAACTCAAAATAAGCTTTTAGGTGAAATAATCCCAAAACATCAAAGATCAACTGCATTTTTATTTCAACTTGCAATAGCACCAACAGTTTTTGCAAGTGTATTAAATCTTTTTACAGGGTATTTAAGTACTTCAGTTGGAATAAGTGTATTTGGAATTACATATTTAGTTTTAGCAATAGTTGCTTTTATAGTAATATTTCCTACATTTATAAAAAACAGAAAGGCTTATGAAGTTTCATAGAAAACTATATTTAAAGGGTTTTAGTTTAAATAGATAGTCTAGAGAGATTAATATATCTAAAATTTATATTAAATATAATAAGGTTTTTAGGAAATAATGAATATTCTAAAATATAGACGTTAAAAAGAATAAATTATGTTAATAATCCTACTGTAATAAATTTATATTGCAGGAGGATTTATTTTTTGAAAAATAAAGAGAAAATAGTAGGTGGTATTGTTCTTTTAGGAATAATAATGGCGTTTTTAGTTTTTGGCTATATAAATACAAGACCACAGAATATATCAGATGATGATTTAGAAAAGATATTTGTAGAATTAAACACAAATGACAAAAAAGAGGTTTATAATGAAGAAAATAATACAATTAATACTGAAAGTAACAATAAAATAGTGGTTGAAATTAAAGGTGAAGTTAATAGTCCTAATGTATATACTTTAGATGAAGGAAGTAGAATTTATGAACTTATAGATTTAGCAGGAGGACTAACCCCTTTTGGAAATGATGAAAACATAAATAAGGCTTCTGTTTTAGTAGATGGACAATGTGTAGTAATAGGAAATATAGATGATACTGAGGAAAATACTTTAAGTGATGCTACCTTAAATATGAATACAAATGAAATAAGTTCTTTAAGTGGGAGTAAGGGTGAGAAAATAAATATAAATAAAGCTTCAAAGGATGATTTAATGAAACTATCAGGAGTTGGAGAATCAAAGGCACAAGCAATTATTGACTATAGAGATAGTATAGGGATTTTTAAAAGTGTAGATGAATTAGGAAATGTAGAGGGTATTGGAGCAAAAACTGTTGATAAATTAAGAGATAGTATAACAGTAAATTAAACTTGTTTAATATTTTCATATATATTTGCTAATAATTTATTTAAGTAAAATTCCTAAATATAGCCTTAAAATAAGAATTTCTTATTGTTTTACAGAAGTTATTAATTGTAGTATTATATAAGAATAATTTATAATAGATAAAGGGGAGAGTGGCAATTTTGGAAGAAGAAAATGGAATATTAAGAATGATAATTGCTCAAATAATTGACCAAATTATAGTAATATTAATATCACTTATGATTGTATTTATTTTTGCAGCTATATTATCATTTGCTGGTTATTATATAGTTAGTATTGCAAGTATATTACTAATTGCATATGTAATAATTAATATTTTATATAGACCTATTATGAAATCAACACCACTAGGGGAAACTTTAGGGGGCAAATTATTATACAAATAAGGATGGAAAAAAATGAAAAAAGGTAGCAATATAGAGGTACTAATTGAAAAGATGGAATTCCCATCTAAGGGATACGGGTTTTGTGAAGGATTAAAGGTATATGCTAAAAATGCTTTTCCAGGGCAAAAAGTTTTAGGTAGAGTGTCTAAAAAGAAAAAAGATTATGCAGAGATAAAAGTTAATGAAGTAGTAGAGAGAGCTGAGTATGAGGTGGATACAAAGTGCCATCATTTTGAGTTTTGTGGAGGATGTTCTTCTCAAACTGTTCCTTATGAAAAGCAATTAGAATTTAAAACAGAACAGGTTTTAGATTTATTTAAGCAAGGAAATGTACAAACTGGAGAGTTTTTAGGAATAGAAACAAGTCCTGTGACTTGGGAATATAGAAACAAGATGGAGTTTACCTTCGGAGATATGGAAAAGGGGGGAGAACTTACACTTGGAATGCATTTAAAAGGAAATCCTTTTGGCATAGTTAATGTTGATAACTGTTTCCTAGTAGATGAAGATTTTAGAAAAATATTAGACTTAACTGTTAAATATTTTAGAGAAAAGGAATTACCTTACTATAGAATAATGCCAAGAACAGGGTATTTAAGAAATCTTATAGTTAGAAAATCAGTGAAAACTGGAGAAATACTTGTAAATTTGGTTACAACAACTCAAATAGATTTTGATTTAACTGAGTATACTAACATCTTAAAAGAGCAATCTTATAAAGGAATATTAAAATCAATATTACATACAGAAAATGATTCATTCTCTGAAGCTGTAATATGTGATAAATTAAATGTTCTTTATGGAGAAGATTTTATAACAGAAAATCTTTTAGGATTAAACTTTAAAATATCACCATTTTCATTTTTCCAAACAAATTCTCTAGGTGCAGAAAAGCTTTATAGCATAGTTAGAGATTTTATGGGAGACTCAGATAATAAAGTTGTTTTTGACCTTTATTGTGGAACAGGAACAATTGGACAAATAGCAGCAGGAAAAGCTGAAAAAGTTATAGGCATTGAGCTTATAGAAGAGGCAGTGGTGGCTGCTAATGAAAATGCCAAGCTAAATGGTTTAAATAACTGTAACTTTATAGCAGGGGATGTAGCTGAAGTTATAAAAACAGTTAAAGAAAATCCAGATGTTATAATTCTAGACCCACCAAGAAGTGGAGTACATCCAAAAGCATTAGATTATGTTATAAAATTTGATGCAAAGGAAATAGTATATGTTTCATGTAATCCAAAATCTTTAGTGGTTGATTTAAGTGTACTTGAGGGTAATGGGTATGTTGTAGAAAAAACATTA
>JAUNBX010000083.1 GCA_030526875.1 Clostridium perfringens
ATAAAATAAGGATTTGTATCTTTCTCATGTTTTACAGTTGTAGATCTACCATGTCCTGGGTAAAGCATAGTGTCCTCTGGTAAAGTTAGTATCTTATTTATAATTCCATTAACTAATATTACTAAATCTCCACCATAAAAATCACTTCTACCCATTCCCTCATAAAAAATATTATCTCCTACAAATGCTGCTTTTTCATCTTCACTATAAAATATTACTCCATCTAAGGTATGACCTGGCACATGAATAACTTTTAGGGTTAAAGCAGAACTAGTTTCTGACTTAATCACGTCATTATTTTTCATATAGTTTGTAGCTTTTATTGTGATATGTTCCCCACAACTAGATGATAAGTTCCATGTTGTGTTTTGAATATATTTTTTACCTTCTTCATGTACATAAACTGGTATATTTAGTGCCTCATTTATTTCATTTACTGCACCAATATGATCAAAATGACTATGGGTTATAAGGATTTTTTCAATTATTAAATTATTTTCTTTTATATAACTTAATAATTTATTAGCCTCTGCACCTGGGTCAATTAAGTACCCATGCTTAGTTTCAGTATCTATTAAAAAATATGAATTTGTTGTAAAGGTACCTGTTACAGGCAATGTTTTAATCATTATATCTCCTTTTAACTTATAAATAAGTATTACTTATTGTTATTTGGAATGCTACACCCATTAACACCACAAGACATCCCATTTAAGTCTTTGTTATCTATAAATTTTTTCATCATTTCTTCTTTCAATGATTTTTCAATAATCTCTTTAATTGCGTCTGCTGGTTGTGCTCCTGAAATTGCATACTTTTCATTGATAACAAAACATGGAACTGAATGTATTCCAAGTGTATTAGCTTCTAATTCATCTCTACGAACATCCTCTGCAAACTTTTTATTTTTTAATACATCCTCTACTTCTGTCTTATCTAAACCAACTTCAACAGCAATATCAGTTAGTACCTTATGGTCGCTCATTTGTTTATTTTCAATAAAATATCCATGTAATAATTTTTCTGATATTTCTGCGCCTTTTCCTTTAGTTTCTGCATACTTTGAAATACGATGAGCATCAAATGTATTTGTATAGCGTGTTGTTCCATAGTGGAAATCTAATCCAACTTGATTTGCATATGCAGTTACATTATCTATCATCTGTTGTGCCTGTTCACTGCTATATCCATATTTTTTTGCCACTCTTTCCTTAGTAGTACTTGTTGTTTCATAACTAGCACTTGGATCTAATTCAAAACTTTTAAAACTAATATCTATATTATCCATATGTGAGAAATTTTCTAAAGCCTTTTCTAATTGACGTTTTCCTATATAACAGTATGGACATGCATAATCTGACCATATTTCTATTTTCATTTATAAACACCACTTTCTTAAATAATTTTTCTTTATATAAATTGTGAATCCATTAATGTCGGTTCTTATAAATCTAATTATATGTATATATTTTTACCTTACAAGTACGCAAAAAAATAATATATACTATACTAAAATATAGTATTGTGTATTTATCTATATTATAATAGGGATAAAAAATTAGATATTAAAAGGGAGTTGAGTAGATTGAATGATGATAAATCTTCACTTTCAGATTGTCCACTAGAATATGCAACTAATATTATAGGTGGTAAATGGAAAATAAGACTTATATGGATATTGTATCAAGAAGAATGTGTAAGGTTTAATGAACTTAAACGTGAACTAAGTGGGATTACAGATATGATGCTTACTAAAATTTTAAAAGAATTAGTAAAGGAAAATATAGTTAATAGGGAACAATTTAATGAAATTCCTCCTCATGTAGAATATTCATTAACTCCAAATGGATTAAATTTAGTTAAAGCATTAACTGAAGTTACAAAATGGTCAAAAGAAATAAATACTACTAACAGTCCAAAATAAAAGGATATGAGATAATGTTATCTCATATCCTTTTACTTAAACATGGAAACTCTATATGACTACTCTCTTATAGCACTAGCACACATCCAAGCTTTCTCTTTATTATAGTCTATATTAACATTTGAAAATCCTGCGTTTTCAAGTAATGTTTTTAATTCTTCTGGTGAAGGGCATCTCATGTTTAAATGCTCAGCAATGGCAGTACTTTTTTCATTCATGTTTCCACCAACCATCTCTAAGCCAGTTATAAATTTACCACCAACTTTTAATACACGAAATACCTCTTTTAAATCTTCCTGTTGATTTGGCCAAAAGTATAAACTCTCAATAGAGTATATAGAATCAAAGGATTCATCTGGAAAGTTTAGTTTTGAAACGCCGCACTCTTCAACCTTTAATCTTCCTTCATCTATAAGATTTTTATTTTTTTCACATGTACATTGAATAGATACAGGAGAAACATCACAGCCATAAATTGTTGACTTAGGATATAGCTTTCCAATTTTTGCAATGGCTGCTCCTCCTCCACATCCTATATCAAGAATTCTTTCCCCAAACTCTATGTGATTAAAAGTCCAAGTAGTAAGTTCATCATGACTTTCATTCATATTACTTAAAATTTCAGTTCCTTCCTCACCTTTTGGAAATGCTGCATTTTTCATAAAATCAAAATCTATTTTTTCTGACATATTAAAAACCTCCTTCTAAAATTCCTTACTAAGTATTGAAGTAATTCTTGAATATTTATAATATTAACAATAATTCAAAACAGTACTTAATAAAATTACTTTTATATTTTTAACTACTAAAAAAATTATATAATATAATTTTCATATTATCCAACAAAATATGGTAACTGTCCATACTAAGAAATCAAGAATACTTATTTAAAAATTATCTTTTAATGAATTGTATTAAATTTCTCTTTAATGAATTCTATCATTTTATCTTTATTTTCATTTAGCTGAGGCAATCTATTAACATTTGCCCCTGAAGGGTGTGGGAATCCTTTAAGAATTTGAGTTTTATTTATTATTCCCTCTTCTTCTAATTTACATAAAACTTCTTCAACAGCTCTCCCAAGTGGTATCAACATTATATCCTTAAAATTTTCCAAACTTTTGATCTCATTAACAAAATTATCATAAATATATCTCATTAAAAAATCACTTTTAATTAGCTTTGGTGTGTGCCCTGAATAATTTTGTTTCTTAACAAAAACAGGATATGGAACTAATGATACTGTATGTAATAAGTAGTCTTTTTCATTAAATAACTCACTACAACTAGTTATATTTAATCCTTCATTAAGTTTTACTTCATCTAGCATTGAAATTAAATTTTTTCTTAGACTTCCACTAAATCTACCTGCTACTTTACATTTATATTGAATTAACTCAATATCATTACTTATTTCTAGTTCTTTTCTTGCAGCTACCATTGCCATGCTCATTTGCAAAAATCCTGGAGTTATTCCTACTATAAATATCTTTGCCTTTGGGTTTATATATTCATTATGAGGAGCATAATAAATTTCTATATTATCCTTTTTATCAATTAAAAAATCATCTATTAACAGTTCTTCCCTTGTATATTTATCTTTTAAAGGTAGCTTTTTTATCTTATCTTCATAATCATATAACGCCTTTTTCACTGCAACCTCCATAAAATATAATATTATTATCTAATACTTAATTCTTATTTATAATTATACTCTAATTTAATTTTAAAACTATATAAATACTTTTTAATCCTAGTATCACAACTATAAAACTTAGTTATACACATTAAAAAATAAAATTATAAGTATAAAAATTTATGGAACATTTTACAACTATTATGATTAATATATATAGAAAGCACTTTTAAATAGATGTTTATATAAAAAAAGGTATGAATCTAAAACTATAGATCCATACCTTAAAATATTTTTATACTTCAGCTATATAACTTGCTGAAACATATCCTACTGTTCCATTATATGATATTTTATACCATCCATTTGTTTTTTCTAATATAGTAACCTTTGTATTGTTACTTAAAGTTCCTACAATACTAGATGAAGTACTTGCAGACTTTCTTATATTAAGTCTTGTACTTACATCAACTACTTTTCCATACTTTACAGTAGAATCTGTATTATTATTACCACCGTTACTATTTACTTTAATGTAGCTACCTGATACATATCCAGTTACTCCGTTATAAGAAATCTTATACCAGCTACCTTCTTGTCCTAGTATATCAACAGTAGCATTTCCTCCTACACTTCCAACTATTCCAAAGTTTGTTCCTGCACCACTTCTAATATTGAGCTTTGTAGTTACATTAATAACTTGTCCTGTCTGAGTAGTTTCAGGAGTTGATGGTGTTTCTGGAGTACTTGGTTCAGATGGTTGAGTACTACTGCTATTTACCTTTACATACTCTCCATGAACATATCCAATTCCACCATTATAAGAAATCTTATACCAACTTCCTTCTTTCGCAATTATATTAATACTAGCTCCATTTTTTAATGTTCCAAGAACTTTTGAAGTAGTACTTGCACTTGCTCTAACATTTAATGTTGTGCTAACATCTACTATAGTACCTGTTTCTGTTGTTGAACCTTGGTTATTATCTTGGTTTCCACCATTATTATTCCCACTTGTAACTATAGTTATATAACTCTTATTAGCATAACCATATCCAAATGATTCACTGTATACTTTATACCAATCACCTTCTGTACCTACAACCTTAACTTCTGTTCCATTTCTTAAAGTTGTTACTATGCTAGCACTAGTACTTGGCGATTTTCTAATATTTAATGATGTTGAAATATTAGAAACTTTACCTGTTTGATAAGTAGTTGGTGCTTCGACACTTCCACCATTATTATTTCCGTTATTACCGCTATTTGTATTATTGCTTAATATTTTTATATAATCTGCTGAAACAAATCCATAACCAGCACTTGATTTAACTTGATACCAATTCCCTACTTTTCCAAGGATGGTTATCTTAGTACCACCACTATAACTTCCTATGATATTTGAGTTTGTTGAAGTTGTTATTCTTATATTAAGAGAACTAGTGTTGACAACTTGTCCCTCTGCATTCATTACTTCAAATCCATCACCATTATTTATTATAGATTTTACTCCACTATATATTTTATTAGCATATCCTCTGCTTTGAATTGAAGATGGACTACTTGGCATTGGAAGTTCAAGTAGGGTTGCTAGTGCTCCTTTAGAATGAGCATAGCTTATTAAATAACCACTAGCTGAAGTACTCATTAATTTATTTGAGATACCAAAACTACTATCAAAAGCTTGTCCAAGTGATGGATCGCCAATAGTTTGATTTAACCATCCATGAACATCAACTAAAGCCATATGGCTTGAGCTTCCACTATATTGATCAATTAGGCTAGCTAGTGCCTTAGCCTCTGGTGCTGCAAGTGGTGTTGAACCAGTGTAATACCTTGCACTATATTGTGGTGTAAAAAATGTTGGGAATGATCTATTTAAATCTATTTTTTGAGATACTTGGGCTCTTCCTGGACCGTTATTTGTCCAACCATCTAAAACTCCATCTGGATTTGATGTTGGTATTATTACTACAGTCCAACCATTTAATCCACCAGAGG
>JAUNBX010000084.1 GCA_030526875.1 Clostridium perfringens
ATTTTAGAAATAAAGATTATGATAAAATTATGGATATTTTAAAAGGTAACTTATATGAAATTAAATAATTTTGTTCAAACAATTTTTAAGTAGTAAAAGACTAAAAACATTTCAAAAGACCATTATGGAATATCTTTTTTAATTCCCTAACTGTAAGGTTGTTTACGCTTTTCATAAATGAAAGAGTTAGTTACTTTAAAGTAGGCTAAAGAAAAGAAGTCTAAAAGCAAATAGCTTATGCCAAAAGTTCCATTAAAAATGGTTGGCATAGGCTATTAAATGAATTTAACATTATTTTTAATATAAATTAAGATACTGATTTTGCTAATTACTTAGTTAGGATTTAATCTTTAAATATTATTTATATTCTTTATACACCATAGATTCACATCTAGTTGTGTATTACCCTCAGCAAAAAAACTAATACTATCACTCGTTGAAGAATTAAAAATTCTTGATGTAAATACTTCTTCTCCATCATTAATAAATATTTCTACAGATGACACATCTACAAAAGCATGGATTTTTAAATTAATTTCATTATATTTACATATTCTTTTTGTTCCATACTCTATAGCAAATTTCTTTCCTGAATTACTTCTATCGAGAATTAACTTACCATTTTCTATATCATAAAAGAATAAAGTTTCCTCAGTATCTCCCTTTTTTAATTTTATACCTACACTTTGTCCTTTAATACCTTTAAAATTACAAATCATTTCATATATTTCTTCATTAAAATTATCAATAGATATTTCTTCATTGGTCAAAATATATGATTTGCTTATTTTTTTGCCTCTTAACATTTTAAGTTCATATATAGGTTTTTGTATTAATTTATCATTTTTAAGAATCAGTTCTCTTGGTATAGTTAAGCAATGTGCCCACCCGTTTTCATCGGTTGGGTATTCTATTTCAGGCAATCCCATCCAACCAATTAATACTTTTCTTCCATCAGCACACTGCACAGTTTGAGGTGCATAAAAATCAAAACCTCTATCTAATTCATAAAATTCACCATGATTAAATTCATAGTTATCAAAATTAATTTTATTACCAACTAAGTAACCAGCTTGAAATATGTTATTATACTGATCTCCTCTAGCCTCTAATCCTTGAGGACAGAATATTAAAACAGCTTTATTATTGAATTTTATATAATCTGGGCATTCCCACATAAAACCATTTCCAAAAAAATCAGTCTTTATTTCACCATTAAAATCCCAATCTAATAAATTATCCGATTCATATAATGCAATAGTGCCTAAATTATTAATCTTTTTTTCTGCACCTATTAAACAATAATATCTTCCATTCTCTCTAAATACTTTAGGATCTCTAAAATTATCTGTATATAAATCAGGAACTTTTTTTATAATAGGGCTATCATTCTTGATAATTTCACCATTACTATTCATAACAGCTAAGCACTGATATGGATGTCTAACCCATTTATCATCTCGTGTATTTCCAGTATAAAATAAATATAATTTATTATTTTCAACTATTCCACTTCCTGAAAATGCACCATGACTTTCATAATATTGGGTTGGAATAATTGCAACTCCACAATTATTCCAATGAACTAAATCCTTTGAAGAAACATGATACCAATGCTTTATGCCATGCACAGGGCCCAAAGGAAACCATTGATAAAATAAATGATATTCTCCATTATAATATGAAAATCCATTAGGGTCATTTAGTAGACCTGTAGTAGGTTGAATATGAAATCCTTGCCTATATGGACAACAATCTACTCTTTTTTTTAACTCATTAAGTTCATTATCATTAGCTTCTAATAACGTTCTATACCTTTCTTTTCTTGACCATTCCTTCATATACACTCTTCCTATATCTCCGTAATAATTATTAAACTTTACTAGCCTATTGGCTGCATTATTTTAGACTCATTTTTACCCATTATTTTAGCTAATATAACAGTAGAAATAATGGCTGTGCTCATTGCTATTATCATACCTATCATATAGTTAATCATTGAATCTGGCCTTATTGATATAACACCTGGTAATCCAGCTGCTCCAGGTGCCAAAGCAAGAACTTTTGTAAACATTATATATCCACTTGCAACTGCTGATCCTATCATTGCTCCATAAAATGGATAACGTAGCTTTAAATTTACACCAAATATAGCAGGTTCCGTAATTCCAAGTAATGCTGAAATACCTGAAGCAGATGCTATTCCTTTCATTTTTTTGTCCTTTTTCAAAACAAATATTACGGCTAAAGCAGCAGCTCCTTGAGCAACGTTTGACATAGCTGCAACTGGGAAAATAAATGAACCACCTGTTGTTGCTATATCTGCAAGTAATTGAGTTTCAACAGCTGTAAAACTGTGATGCATTCCAGTTATAACTATTGGTGCATAGAAAAAACCAAATATACAGCCTCCTATTGGTCCTAATAAACTAATTAATCCTATTAAACCTGTTGTTATTCCATCTCCTACAATTCTCATAATTGGGCCTATAGCAATAAATGTTAATAATCCTGTAATAAATACAGTGAATAATGGAGTTAACAAATTATCTAATACTGAAGGTATAACTCTGTGTAATATTTTTTCTACTTTAGATAATATATAAGATGATGCTAAAACAGGAAGTACAGTTCCCTGATAACCTACTTTTAAAATAGAGAATCCTAGTATGTTCCAATATGGAACATTTCCCTCAAGAACAGCAGATGGATAGCTATAACCATTTAATAAATCACCATGAATCATAAGGGCTCCTATACAAGCTCCTAAGTACGGGTTGCCTCCAAAAGTTTTAGTAGCAGAAAATCCTAAAAATATTGGTAAAAATGCAAAACCAGTATTAGCAAATGTATTAATCATCTCTGCTAAATCTTTAAATTTAGGATATGCCTCAATTAATGATTTCCCTTCTATAAATAACCCTTGTGATGTTAATATATTATTTATTCCCATTAATAAACCAGCTGCGACAAGTATAGGCAATACTGGAACAAATACAGAAGCTAAAGATTTTATTAATCGTTGTAAAGGGTTTAATTTCCTATCTGCTTCTACTTTTAAAGCTTCTTTACTGCTCTCATCTACATTTGCAACCCTTATAAATTCCTTATAAACTTCATTAACAATACCTGAACCTAAAACTATTTGAAATTGTCCTGAATTATTAAAGCTTCCTTTTACCATAGGAATTTTCTCAATTGCTTCTGTATTAACTTTTTTGTCATCCTTAAGAACTAATCTTAATCTAGTAGCACAATGGGCAGCACTAATTATATTCCCTTTTCCACCAATATGATTTAAAATTTCGTTAGCAATTTGTTTATAATTTTTACTCATACACCTTTCCCCTACATAAAAATATATTTTAAAACATAAATGAAACGTTTCATTTTTTATATTTAAATATTAATACGTTTTCTTAAAAGAGTCAAGCTATTTTTTTACATAAATTATATATATCTCATTATTTTTTACAATGAAATATATATAATAAAAGTTATTATTTTGTTGTATTACCTTTTATAAACTTTACAGGAAGAATAATTTCTTTTTCTACTTTTTTCTTTTCAATAATTTTCAAAAGCACTCTTACTGATTCTTCAGCTATAAGCTCAACAGGTTGTCTTATTGTTGATATATTAAAATCATCTCTTATAGATGGCCTACTTCCGTCAAAACCGATAACTTGAACATCTTTAGGAATATCTATTTTTAAATTTTTCATTTCTTTTATAAAATCTAGTGCATATCTATCAGTTACAGCAAAGACTCCGTCAACTTTTATACCTTCTTTAAAATTCTCTTCTACAAAATTATTTAATAAAATTTTAAATTCTTCACTAGAATTAAATCCTTCACAAATAGTATACTTAATATTTTTTTTATTACAATAACTTACAAATCCTTCTCTTCTCTTTCTTGTTGCATTATTTATTTTTGACCCTTTCCCTATATAAGCTAAACTTTTACATCCAGTTTCAATTAATTTTTTTGCCGCTAATCGTCCACCTTCAAAATTATCACTACACACATATGTTATATTTTTTGAAAAATATCTATCAATACTTACAAATGCAATGTCATCTGAAACATATTCATCGATGTTATTATAAGTTATAGCAATAATACCATCCATTTTATTCTGTTTAGCCATTGATATATACTCTATTTCATTTTGTTTATTATGCTCAGAATTACATAGAATCATTTTCATTCCATTCCTTTTTAAACATTTTTCTATGTTATACGCTAATTCACTAAAAAACGGATTCCATATGGTTGGTAAAATTAATGCGATTGTATTAGTTCTATTAGTTTTAAACCCTCTAGCATAAATATTAGGTTCATATTTTAATTTTTTTATAGCATTCTCTACCAATTTTTTTGTTTCCGGCTTAACAGCTATATTATTTATCACTTTAGAAACCGTACCAACTGCTACACCAGCTTCTTTTGCAACATCTTTAATAGTTACCATACATTCTACTATCTCCTATACTTTTTCTTGATTTTAACATATTATATCATATGATATACCTATAAATTAAAAAAATTCATCTTATATTATAGAAATTCTAAATCTTAAAAAAGATAGCAATGAAAGAGATACGTTAGTTCCTTGGATCTAATTTTTAAAGAAACCTGAAACAGGAAATGTTAGAACCTTAGAGATAAAAAGTGTATATATTATTACGATAAAATTAATATATACACTTTCTAATATACACTGATTGACTTTAATTTATCTCTTTAACTGTTATTTCACTTGAACCTGCTGTTGTATTAGCTGTTTTTGTATTTGATGATATTGTTGGTTTTTGAAAAGTTACAAAATATGGATTAAGAACTCCTATTTCATCATAATTAGGACCAAATGCTACAATAGCTACATTACCTTGATTCCCTAAATAACCTACTTTAGTACCTTGTGCTAAGACTGCTTCAGGTGTTGTAGCTCCACTATATTCAAAGACCTCTACAGGTCCAGTACTCCACATATCATATATATATGCCATTTGACTTATAGGAACTGGATTCCCTGCAAGCTTTTCACTAAAAACTACATTTCCAGTGTTCACATAACCAATTTGATTACCATTAAATTCTATTTTATAAAATCCATTAACTGTTCCTAAAACTTTTACTACAGTACTATCTCTAAGCATTACTGCTATATTTGAATTTTCATTTGGTTCTTCGTAAATACCTAGTCCCATATTCCATTCATTATATATATATCCCTCTTTATATGTTGTATTTGATGAATCATTCTTACTTACTTGTCCTGATATTATTTTAGTTTTAGTAGTAGAGGGTGAACTTAAACTATTTTTAGTTGTAGTATTTTTGGTTATAGGCTTAGTAATACTTGGTGAGTTCTTTTTGTTTTCGTTTTTAACTACTGTAGGTGAATTTTTTTTCTCTATATGTTTAATGGTTGGTGATGATGAACTGCTCTTAGTAATGCCTTTGTTACTATTTGCTGAGGAAGTACTTTTACTTGTAATTTTATTCTTTGATGAA
>JAUNBX010000030.1:0-23314 GCA_030526875.1 Clostridium perfringens
CTTTATTTCTTTAAAATGTATAATAAGATTTAGTTAAAATGTCTATCTAATAAACCTTTGAAAGCTCTTCCGTGTCTAGCTTCATCTTTACACATTTCATGAACTGTATCATGAATTGCATCTAATCCTAATTGTTTAGCTAATGTAGCTAAATCTTTTTTACCTTGGCATGCACCATGTTCTGCATCAACTCTCACTTGTAAGTTAGCTTTAGTATCAGCAGCTACAACTTCACCTAATAATTCAGCAAATTTTGCAGCATGTTCAGCTTCTTCAAAAGCTATTCTTTTATAAGCTTCAGCAACTTCTGGGAATCCTTCTCTATCAGCTTGTCTTGACATTGCTAAGTACATTCCAACTTCTGTACATTCTCCTGTAAAGTTAGCTTGTAATCCTTCTATGATTCTTGGATCAACACCTTTAGCAACACCTATTCTATGTTCATCAGCAAATGTTAAATCTCCTGTTTGTTCTACGAATTTATCTGAAGCTGCTTTACATATTGGGCAAACTTCTGGAGCTTTTTCTCCTTCGTAAACATATCCACAAATTGTACAAACGAATTTTTTCATAATTAATTCCTCCTAAATTTACAAACATTATTTTGTTAATTTATTATTAAAATCATAAATTAATAATTATGATATTATTAATTTCAAAACACAAACTTACTTATTTTGAGTAAATTTTAAATTATATCAAATTTAACTTTTATATGTACATTATTATAGCTTGTCTAAATTTTCATAAATTTTCCTCATAGAATTATTATATAATAATAGTTATTATTTATCAATAGTTTTTTAATTTTTTTAAATATTTTTATAAATTAAAGAAAACAACCTAAATTTATTTAGGTTGTTTTGATATTTTTTGTCTAATTTTGAAATAATTATTTTATTTTTCTATATATATTTACTTCGCCTTCTTCTTCTTGAAGTTCACCCATTTTAGGAAATATCTCTTTAAAATGTTTAGAATTAAAATGCTTTTGTAAATCTTCTTCACTTCTCCAAAATTCTATAAATGTTATTATATTGGACTCTTTTGAATCTTCATATAAATTATAAGATATATTTCCTTCTTCTTTTCTTGTTTCTTCTATTATTTCATCTGCATATTTCTTAAATTCTTCTACTTTATCTTTTTTCACTATTGATTTTGCAACTACTGTTAACATATGCTCACATCCTCTATATTTACTATTTATTTTATTTTAATATAATAACTTTATTAAATAAAGTTATATTAAATAAAAAAAGACTACATTAATGAATTATTTATAAAACTATATAAACTAATTCAAAATGTAGACTGTATTTAATATATTTAAATATTTTTTTATTATTACATTAACACCATAAATTTTATACAAAAATTTAGTAATTATATTCTTTCTCCACTTTTTAAGGCTTTCTCTAATGCCCCTTCAAAGTTTAATCTCTCACATTCATTAAAATCTACCATTATTTTATTTAAAAATTCTTTTTCTATATCTTTTAAAGCTCTTTTTATTTTTATAGCCTCTGGTAGTAAGCTTATATAGACACTTCTTCTATCAGCTTCACAAACACATTTTTGTATTAAACCAATATTTTCGTATTTTACTATCATTTCAGATAAAGAGGATTTAGATATACCCCAGGCTTTAGCTAAATCATTAAATAGCATCTTTTCCCCATTTTCAGGTAATATATAAAATAATGATATATGATTTCTAAGTATAGGTAAGTTTTCTTCCTTTATTCTCTTTTCTACATATCTACTAGAAATAAGACTTATTTCATTTATCTTGCCTATTATACATCTGTTTCCCATAAAATCATTCTCCAATCAGTCTTTCTTCTAACAGATGATAACACTGTAAACATGCCTATGTCAATATTTTAAAAGGACTGAAAAATATTAAATTTTTAAGATAAATTAAATGTTACTCTAGCTTTATTAACTATTGGTGCAAGTATTAATGCTATTATTATTCCTAATATTATTTCTGATGAATCTCCAGGTACATGAGCTACTGCATAAAGGATTGCTGGTATAAATCCATGAACAGCTCCCATTATTACTCCACCCATTATTGCATTTCCTATAAAATATCCTCCTAAAGATACAAATCCTGCAATAATAAATGATATAATGTAAATTTTATATGATTTTTTTGACACTCTTTCAAGTATAGCTCCAGCAACATAACCCATAGCTCCTTGTATTACAAATGAAAAAGGCGCCCAAATAAGATAGCCACTTGTTGCATCTATCAACCCCATTCCTATTGCTGCTGACAAAGCTCCTCTTTTTTTCCCTAAAAGAACTGCTCCAAGTAAAATCATGCAATCTCCAGGTTGCATAAATCCATTTAAAGTTGGTATTTTAATTACACTTCCAGCTACAAATGTAAGTGCTATCATAAGTGCCGTTAAAATCATTATTAATACTTTATTATTCCTTGCTCTTTGCTCCATGATACTTCCTTCCCTAAAATATATAATAAATTAAAGCATACTCTACTTTATATTGATTTTAGATAGATTAAAAAATATTTAAATCTTCTAATCTACCTAACCAAATACTAATAATTTAGAATAAATACCTGTTTTAATATATATCTATAATGATTTTATTGCAAATGTACCGATACTATTTTAATAAGCACCTAGGAATTTAAAACTAAAGTCATATTTTAATATGTGTTACTTCTAGATACAAGTAACACTGTTTTATCAATAAGTTTCATCTATATATATTTGAAATAAAATTTTTATAATAAATCAAATCTTACTTTAGCTTTATAGGCTATAGGTGCAAGTATTAATGCTATTATTACTCCCACTATAGATTGCAAAGTATCTCCTAAAACAAGACTTATAGCATAAATAATACTTGGTATAAACCCACTAACTGTGCCAATTATTATTCCTCCTATTATTATATTTCCTATAAAATATCCTATTATATTTATAATTCCTCCTATTATAAAAGCTATAAGATATCCCTTATAATTTTTTTCTTTTACTTTATCTAATACCATTCCAGTAAAATATGCCATAGCACCTTTTATTATAAAGGTAAATGGTGCCCAAATAATGTAACCTGCTGTTATATCAACAAAAGCCATCCCTATTGCGCCTGATAAAGCTCCTCTTTTTTTCCCTAAAAGAACTGCTCCAAGTAAAACCATACAATCACCAGGTTGTATAAAACCATTTAGAGTTGGTATTTTAATTACACCTCCTACCATAAAAGTAATTGCTACCATAAGTGCTGTTAAAACCATTACTCTTATATTATTATTTTTTGTCCTTTCCTCCATTCCTTCACCTCATTAAATATTACCCATATTTTTATTGTATAAAATGTAATAATTATAAAATATATACTTTATTAATATATATCTTCAATATAATTATTGCAAATATATCCATACTTTTTTAAAATAAACTTATATATTACTTTAGTAACTATCTTAAAATGTTGCTATTGTATATACTTATTTCTATACTCCATTTAATGAATAAGTTTCATTAAAATAAAAATACTTAGTTAATTTTTTATTTTTTAAATGATTTATTTATTAAAGAGTGTTATTTTAAATATGTAGACTATTTTTAAGTAAGGAGGAAATTTTATGATCGAAGTAAAAAATGTAACAAGAAGGTACAAGATGGGAAAAGAAATTGTTGTAGCTTTAAACGATGTGTCCTTAAATATTGATAAAGGAGAATTTGTAGCTATTGTTGGACCATCTGGTTCTGGTAAATCTACAATAATGCACATAATAGGCGGATTGGATTCTCCAACTGAAGGTCATGTATATTTTGATGGAAAAGATATATCAAAATATAAAGACAAAGAAAAGGCTAAGTTTAGAAATTCAGAAATTGGCTTTGTTTTTCAGGCATTTAATCTAGAAAATACCCAAACTGCTCTAGAAAATGTTATGATGCCTTTAATATTTTCAGGTTCTTCTAAAAAAGATAGAAAAATCAAAGCATCTAAAGCTTTAGAACTTGTAGAACTTGGCCATTTAAAAAAGCATAAACCAAACGAAATGTCAGGTGGACAAAGACAAAGGGTTTCCATAGCTAGAGCTCTTGTAAATGATCCTAAAATAATATTTGCTGATGAACCTACTGGAAATCTAGATTCTAAAACTGGTGAAAATATTATGAAACTTTTTAATGACCTAAATGATAAAGGGTACACCATAATAATGGTAACGCACAACATGGATGAGGCTAAAAAAGCTAAGAGAGTTGTAAGAATAAAAGATGGAAATATAATTTCAGATTCTCTTAATGTTTAAAACAACACTAAAATAAAAAACAAAGGAGGTATTTAAGTGAAATTTAGTGATAATTTATCTTTTGCAGTTAGAGATTTAAATAGAAGAAAAAAAAGAACTCTTTTAACATCAATAGGTATAATAGTTGGAACTATCTTAATTCTTTTAATGGTTTCTTTAGGCCTTACACTAAAAGGCTTTTTAGTTCAAACAATAGATAGTGGTTCAAGTTCTAAAGTAATCACTGTTGAACCATTTAAAGCAGATTCTAACTTAAAAGATATAAAAAATTATACTACATGGCTTAAAACAAATTTTAATAAAATAGATGACTCTACTTTAAGTAATATAAGCAAGATATCTGGAGTGAGTCAAATTCAAGCATACATAAGCGGTGACCTAGCTAGAATAGAGCTAAATGGTAATACATATAATGCAAAATTCCCTATAATGGGATACGACTTAGATTATAGTGTTTTTCTTAATAGCCAAATAGATTCTGCAAAAACATCTTCTAAAGATGTAAACTTTAAGTCTATAATTGCAGGAACTACTTTAACTAAATCTAATAAAAATGATGTTTTAGTTGGTGAATCACTTTTAAGCGACTTAGGTATAACAAACCCTAATGATATAGTTGGAAAACAAATAACTTTTGTTATAAATAATATAAATGGGACTCCTATAACACCTGTTTATAAAACTTTTACTGTTGCAGGGGTTATAAATAAAAACTTATCATCTGGGGACAAAATAGTTATGGATATTCAAAACGCAGCTAGTCTTGTAGGTGTTTTACAATATACTAATAACTTTATGAATACCTATGGGTATAATGGCGTTAAAATAGAAGCTGATAATATAAGTGATGTTTCTTCTATACAAAATGCTTTAACCTCTTTAGGATATAAAACAAGTTCTAATGAATCAACTACTCAAGAAATAGATAAAAACTTTAACAACGTAACTCTTATGTTATCAATATTAGGTATTATAGTTTTAATTGTTGCTGCAATTGGAATTATAAACACTATGATAATGGCAGTTCACGAAAGAACTAAAAGTATTGGTGTTATGAAATCACTTGGTGCTAGTAGTTCTAACATTTTATCTATGTTCTTATTCCAATCTGCTATTATTGGACTTATAGGTAGTATTATTGGTTCTTTAATAAGTATAGGATTATTTAAGCTTATTAGTTTCTACATTCAAGAATCTTTACTAAAGCAAGGCTTCTCACTAAGCCTTCTAAATAATATTCCTTGGTGGCTTATAGCAGCTACTATTGCCTTTTCAGTTATAATCTCCTTACTTGCAGGAATTTATCCAGCTATAAGGGCATCAAAACTAGACCCAATTGAAGCATTAAGGCATTAAGGAGGAGTATGTTATGAAAATTTCAGATGGTATTTTTATATCTTTAAGAGATATAAAAAGAAGAAAACTTAGAAGTATATTAACCATTATAGCTATTTCAGTAGGTAGCATGCTTTTAGTTGCTATGCAAGGTATGGGAACATCTATAAGTTCAAATGCTACAAAATTTATTACAAGTTTTGGTAGCTTAGAAAATGTTATAGTTATGCCTCAAAAGTATGAATCAAATTATAACTTTGCTACAAGTGTTAATTTAGACTCTTCAAGTACTATGCTTCCTTATGTTGCTAACAAACAAGAAAGTTCTAAAACTGTAGATTTAACTAAAATTATAGATGATAACACTGTTAAAAGTGTTTCGCAAATTAAAAATGTAAACAGCGTAAGTGCTTATAATACTGCAACTGCAAATAGTGTTAGCTTAAATGGTATAGATAAAACTGCCTCTGAGGTAACTGTTCAGGGATACAGCAAAAATTATGACTATAGCACTAAAATTCTTTATGGTAATCAATTAAGTGGAAATCCTAATGAATTTTTAGTTGATGAAGCATTTTTGAAAAACTTAGGAATAACTGATTATTCTAGTGCTGTGGGAAAAACTATAACTATAACTGTACATTCTCAAATTTTATCCACCCCTTTAACTATTACTGGAACAATTAAAGGTATATTTAAACAAGGTACTTTTGATTTAGGTGATGTAATAACTTATAATACTGTAACAAATAAAATGATAGATTATTCCTATGGACTTACAACTGCTAGTAATTCACAATCAACATATTCTATGATAAGTTTATATGCAAATAGTCAATCTGATGTAAATGCAATAACAAGTACAATAAATAACAATTTAGGCTATGAAACATTTAACCTAGGTCAAATTGTTGGTCTTGCTAGCATATTTGTAGGTTTTGTTAATGGACTTTTAGACCTAGCAGCTATAATAGTTGTAATTGTTGCTGGAATTGGTCTTGTAAATACTATGAATATGACAGTTCAAGAAAAGAAGAAATGGATTGGAATTATGGGTTCCTTAGGTGCTTCTAAATCAAATATAAGATTTATCTTTTTATCTCAATCTGTAATTCTTGGAACATTAGGTGCAATCTTAGGTTCTATACTAGGTTATATTGGTTTACTTCTCATAAATCAGTACTTAATTATGTCAGGAAAAGATTTTACAATTGTTATAACTCCATGGATTATAATATCATCTATAATTATAACAATAGTAGTTTCAATAATTGCAGGACTTATACCTGCATCAAAGGCTGCAAAGCTAAATGTTATTGAAATTATAAATGAAGAATAATAAAATTGCTAAATTTCTATAATTACTAAGTTTAAAACATTAGAAATCTTACAGTAATTTTATTTTAAAGATAGTGAACTACTAGATACTTATTATAATATTCTTTTATTTTTTTAAATCAATATTGTTGTAAAATACATCTATAAATTATCTAAAATAATAAGGAGTAGATAAAAACTTATCTACTCCTTATTTATACAAACTTATAAATTATCTTGCTATTATCTCATCTATATTACTAGGTTTACCTATATAAAGGCCACCGTGATAGCAACATATTTTTTCAATATCTAGTTCTTTTAATTTCTTTAAAGATTCCCTAGCTTCTTTAGGGTCATTATTATACACATCTGATACAATATTTAATTTTCCACCTTCATTAGCTAAAGTATCTCCAGTTATTAAAGTTTTGTCTTTTGCTATGTATAAGCAAATATGTCCTGGAGTGTGTCCTGGAGTCCCTACAACTTCTATTTTAGCTCCAGCTAAATTTAAAGTATCACCAGGTTTTATTATCTCATCAACATCTGCATAAGATCTTGGGAAACCTGCTTTTAGCATTTCATAAAATCCTCTTTTACCTTCATCTAGACTATCTTTAACTCTTTCTAGATTAGCTAATTTTATTGGAGTTGTTCTTCCTGAAATATATTCTGCCTCTATTTCAGTAGCTAATACTTTAACCTTATCTCCTAATAACTCTTTAAATTCTTTAATACCACCCACATGGTCTATATCATGATGAGTCATTATTATTGTCTTTAACTTGTTTATATCTATGTACTTTTCAATAGCTTTTTTTAACCCTTCATATCTTCCTGGGTAGTCTGTATCAACTAAAACTCCTTCCTCTTCATTGTATATTAAAACTGGATTTACAAAGTTCATCTCTTCAATTCCAGGAATATCTGCAGTTAAAACTTCTATTTTATAATTACTCATATCAAATTCTCCTTTGTATTTTTATTTTTGACTCTATTTTAAATAAAAACTATTAAAATAGAACCTCATTTTTGCATTTTATATAATACCTAAATTATAATAATTTATTGTATTTTTCTAAGTTTTAATATATAAAACTTTTTAATATTTTATTAAATATTTTAATCGATTTCGAACAAATAATCAATATTAATTTTTTGTTAATAATTCAAATTAATTTTTCTATATTATTTATTATTCAAAGCCCTATTTTAATACAAATGTTGACTTTAGATAATAGCAAATAAAATATTTTATTAAGTAATTCTAAAATCAACATTCATTTAAAATAGAGCTTAATCATTAAATCTATATCCTGTTCCCCAAATAGTTTCTATATATTCAGGGTTTGATGGATCTTGTTCTAGTTTTTTTCTAAGTTTTTGAATATGTACTGCAACAGTTGCTGTATCTCCTATATATTCTTCACCCCAGATCCTATTAAATAACTTATCCTTTGTAAAAACTATATTAGGGTTTGTTGCTAAAAATAATAAAAGTTCGTACTCCTTAGTTGTTAATATAATTTCTTTTCCTCTTATAAAAACCTTATGGGAATCTGTTCTTATCTCTAAAGCTTTGTTAGTTATTATGTCACTTGATGGCTTTTTTCCTATAAGTCTTTCATATCTTATTATATGAGATTTTATTCTAGCAACAAGTTCTGCTGGGCTAAAAGGTTTAGTTAAATAATCATCTGCACCAAAACCTAGACCTCTTATTTTATCTATATCCTCAGTTTTTGCTGAAACTATTATTATAGGAACTTCTGATTTTTCCCTTACCTCTTTTACAATATCATAGCCACTTTTTCCTGGAAGCATTATATCAACTATTATAAGTTCATATTTATTACTTAATGCTTTTTTTAATCCCTCATCTCCATCATAAATAAGCTCTACGTTATATCCATTTAATTGGAGGTAATCTCTTTCAAGTTCTGCAATATTTAAATCATCTTCTATTATTAAAATTTTTTTCTCATCCATTTTTAGTCCTCCTTGCAACTATCAATGCTTTCTTTACTATATAATGGCAAGCTTATAGTAAATGTAGTTCCTTCATTTAATTCACTTTCAACTGTAATATCTCCACCATGGGCTTCTACTATCTCTTTAGCTATAGCAAGACCTAATCCTGTACTTAATAAATCCTTAGTTCTTTCTTTATCTATTCTATAAAATCTTTCAAAGACATGTTTTAAATGTTCCTTTTCAATACCTGGACCATTATCCATTATATCAATAAATATAAAATCATTACTATTATATAGTGTAACCCCTATAGATAAATTCTCAGTAGTTCCGTACTTTATAGCATTACCTATAATATTTCTAATAGTTCTATAAATTCTTTTTCCATCTATATTTACAAATAAATCTTCTTTTAAATTATCTATATATTTAAATCCTATATTTTCTTCTCCTAATATAAAGGTAAACTCTTCTATAACATCTATCATATACATCCTCATATTAGTCTTATTAAATGAAAAATCTAATTTTTGAACATCTAATTGAGAAAATAAAAATAAATCATCAATTAGCCTATTCATATATCCTATGTTACTTTGAATTGTTTTTAAATAACCATTAACTTTTTCTTTAGATTCAATTTTTCCATCTACAATAAACTCTATATATCCATTTATTGATGTTATTGGGGTTTTTAAATCATGAGAAATATTTGCTATAAGGTTTTTTCTGTTTTCCTCATATTCAATCTTTAATTTTTCTCCTTCTTCAAGCTTACTTGCCATATCATTAAAAGCTCTTGTTAAAATCCCGATTTCATTAAAAGAATTATTTTCAACTCTTACTGAATAATCCCCAGTTGAAATCTTTTCTACACCCTCTCTTAATTTTTCTATAGGTTTAACTATTTTTCTCTCTAATCTATAATAAATATAAATATTAGCTATTTCATTTATAGCAAAAAACACTGCAAAAAATATTGTTATAGCTTGAATACCAATGCTTATAAACATTAATGCCGTTACAATTATGCTAACTATAAGGGCTACAAACTTAAAATATATCATGTATTTATGAAATAAATAAAATTCTTCCCTCTCCTTATGGGATAACCCAGCATAATGATGGTGATGATGCCCCTTATGATGGGCTTCAATAATTTTTTCCATTTTATTATCTATACTTGATAAAGGCCCATTATTTTCATGATGATTATATCTATGATGGAATTTTTTATGGATTTTATAATGCCTATGATAATTTTTAATCATTCTATGATGTTGTCTATGTTCTTTAATTTTTTCAATTATACTTTCTTTTAAATTTTTCATTTTAACCTCTAGTAAAACTATTTTTAATATAACTGTCTATGTTACCATTTATATTTATATTACACCTTAAAACAAAAGAAAGGAATTTAAGTTTGGTTAATAAATAACATAAACTTAAATTCCTAAAATTAAAATATTTGAGTTTTACCTTGAATAATTAATTATTTATTACCAGTTTAAAACTAAGCTTATGTCAAAGTTTTTATCACCAGTTCCTTTAGCTTCAAGTTTTTCAACTTCAAAGTTTTTATTTACATATACATTTAATTTAGCTTCATCATAATTTCCACAGAATATCTTCTTCATACATTTTTTATGCATCATCATAAGATCGTGGTGAGCTTTTTGTTCTTCTGTAAATTGAATTTCACCACTTTCACAAGCTGCTTTAAATTCTTGCATTCTTTCTTCTTTAAATGCTTTCATATCTTTTATAGCTGCTTTAAGGTCAACTTTTATTAAGTGTCCTTCACCATTTGCTTCTACTTCAATATCATTTAATCTCTTTAATACAAATGCTATATGTGATAATTTTCCTTTCATTCCACCATGTCCAAATCCATGACCGTGATGCATTCCATGATGTCCATGAGCCATTTTTTTCATTTCTTTTATTTTATTTAAATCTAATTCTTTTTTAACTTCAGCATTTACTTTAAAATCTTCATAGTTTATATCAGCTTTTAAGTCTATGTTTGCTATTCCCTTTGCTATATTTTTGTTGAATTTATTAGTTATAGCCATACCTTTTCCATCTTTTTCTGATACGTTAAGTTTACCTTCACCCTTAAACTCTTCTTTATCTTTCATAGTTGATACCACTTTGTATAATACTTCTAATTTGTTCATAATAAATTCCTCCTAAAATATATTATTTACATATAACTTTACTTAATTTTTATAATATTTAATTTTTAATAATTTAAATACTATATCTATTAGATAAGTTCTATTTATGTACTTATTTGTTTTCGTTTTATTCTTTTTTTGTTTTTGTTCTTTGCTATAATTTAATTTTAGACTAAGAAGTTAAAAATTAAATAAAGTAATTATAAAATTTTTATAAAATCTTTTTATTTTACCATTGAAAATTTTAATAAATTTTACGATTTCATTTAATTTTTATTATGGCTCATATAGTATTTACACTTATTTATTATTGGTGTATTATATTAATTAGTGTTTACTTGTAAACATTACTATTTAAAAATAAAGGAGAATATTATGGAATTTAGTATGGCAAGGAACCTAAGTTTTATTTATAGATCTTATCATAAATATATGAATAAGGCTTTGAAAGATATAAATGTTTGCGCTGGAGAATTTCCTATTTTAATTGCTCTTTCAAGAAGAGATGGACTTGGACAAAATGAATTAAGTAGAGTTGTTAGAATGAATAAATCTTTAGTATCTAGACACATACAAACTCTTTCATCTAAGGGTTTCATAAATGTAAATCAAGAAAAAGAATATAGTAATAAAAATATTTTATCCTTATCTGATGAAGGGAAAAAATTAATGCCTAAAATAATAACTGCAAAAAATAACTGGGAAAAGGAAGTATTAAAAGACTTTACATCTAAAGAAAAAGAGTGTTTTTCTAATATGTTAGATAAATTATTAGAAGCTTCTTCTAATATAATAAAAGAATAAAATTAAATACACATAAAATAAATCTAGGAGAAAAAAGGTGAAATGAATAAACAAGAACGATTAGGTAAAGACCCTATTGGAAAACTTCTTTTAGAGTTTTCCATTCCTACAATAATATCTATGATGGTAAATGCACTATACACTATAGTAGATAGAATTTACATTGGACATATACCTGGAATTGGATACTTAGCTATAGTTGGTGTTGGAGTTACTCAACCTCTAACTTTAATTATCTTTGCATTTTCCATGCTTATTGGAACTGGTGCATCTATTTACATATCAATAAATTTAGGTAAAGGTAATAAAGAAGAGGCTGAAAAGACCTTGGGAAATACCTTACTTCTTACTATTCTAGTTGGCGCTATCATTACCGTAGTAGGACTTTTACTTTTAACCCCAAGCCTTTATGCTTTTGGTGCAACTGCTAACACTATTATTTACGGACAAGACTTTATGAGAATTCTATTTATAGGAACTATTTTTAATATGTTTAGCTTTGTCTTAACTCAAATAATTAGAGCTGATGGTAGTCCTAAAAAAGCTATGAACATACTTTTAATTGGGATAATTATAAATATAATATTAGACCCAATACTTATATTTTTACTTGGCCTTGGAGTTACAGGTGCTGCTATTGCTACAGTAACATCTCAAATTATAATAACTATACTAGCTTTTAGATATTTCAAAAGTAAGCATAGCGTGCTTAAAATATTAAAAAGTACTTTTAAACTTAATTATAAAAGAAGTTTAAGAACATCAAAATTAGGAATTGCAGCCTTTGTAACTCAATTAACATCTAGTTTAGTTTTAGTTGTTGCAAACAACTCTTTAAAACTTCATGGTGGAGCTTTATCAATAGGTGCTATGACCATAATAGCCGCTGTTGCACAGGTATTTTATACTCCTGTTTATGGAATAAATCAGGGTGCCCAACCTATTATAGGTTTTAACTTTGGTGCTAAAAAAATCAAACGTACCATAGATACAGTATCTAAAGCTAGTATTGCAGCTACTATTTTAATGATTTGTGCATTTTTAGTTGTTGAAATATTTCCAAAGGAAGTTATTGAGATATTTAATGGAAATACCAAACTTATAGATAGTACTATTTTTGGTATGAGAATTTATTTATTCTGTTTACCACTTGATGGATTCCAAATAATTGCTAGTAACTACTTTAGATCAATTGGGCAAGTTAAAATTGCAACATTCTTAGGACAACTTAGAAAAGGTCTCTTATTTATACCTCTTGTATTTATTTTACCAGAGTTTTGGGGAATCACAGGCGTCTGGTTGTCAGGTTCTATAGGAGATTTCTTTTCCTTCTTAATAACTGCAATTATATTCTTTAGAGAAATACGAAAGCTAAAAAAATCAAAAGAATATAAAACTCAATTAGAAGAAAATAAAATAATAGCATAAAAAAGAGACTTCAAATTTGAAGTCTCTTTTTTATTCAAGGCTTTTTAAACACTCTATGTTTTTAAATCTTACCTATTTCTTTATTGAATAAATTATATAAATGTCGTTCTCATCAACCATTTTATCAACAAAGAATGAATTAACAAGCATCCATCCAACTTCTGCTGTTTCTTTAAGCCCTAATGATATGTCACTTACTTTCTTTTTATTATCATGATGGTCATTTAACTGATCTCTTCCCATATCATGACAAATTAAGAATTTACCATTTTCTTTTAATAAACTATGTACATGAGCTATAAATTTATCTGGATCTAAGAAATGTGGAAATGCATTATATATAATAACATAGTCAAACTTTCTATCTTTTATATTATGAACATCATCACATATAAATTCTATTCTCTCATCATTATATTTTTCTTTTGCCTTTTTTATCATATTTTCAGCTATATCAACTGCAAGTATTGATTTTGGATTGTATTCAAGTAAAAATTGCTCCATAACCCCAGTTCCACAAGCAACATCTAAAATATCTAATCCTTCTTTCATTTCACCAACTTCTAGAATTCTTTTTATCTTTTCTTCTCTTGGAATTGCTCTTTCATCCCAATTTTCTGCCCATGCATTAAATACTTCTTTAATTCTTTCATTACTCATTATATACACCTGCTTTCTTAAGTATTTTTAATAAATAAGTAACTATTATTAATCATAATACTTTTCTATAAAAATATTATCTTTATAAACTTATCAAATGATAATTAATTATCACTTATCTAAATTATATAACTATCAAAAATCAATTACAACGATAAAGTCCATAGTATATTTTTATAATATTCATTTAAATATTCTTTATAAAATTTTACTTTAATAAGGTGTAATTCATAATTAACCCAAAAAATACTTTTTATTATTTTATTAATTATTTTTGCAATTTAATATTTTTTTGTTAAATAATCATGAAAATATATTGAAATTTCATTATTTTGATGGTAAAATAATGAAATGATAAGAGGTATAACTTACCTTTTTTAGTCAATATTTATATCATTTAAAGGGAGGATTAACATTGCATTACCAGTACAGATTCAAATTTTATGTTAGCGCTAGACATTACTCCAATATAAGTGGAGCATCTACTATTTTACATCCCCATACTTGGGAATTAACTTTACTAATATCTTCATCTAAAAATCAACTAATTGAGTTTAGTTACTTAGAAACTAAGATATCTCAATACTTAAAAAATTTCGAACAAAAGTCCCTTAATACTCTTGAAGCTTTTATTAATAAAAGCTGCACAACTGAAGATATAGCTTATACTTTTTTTGAAGATATATCAAATGTAATTTTAAAAGATGATATTATTTTAGATTGCTTAGAGCTTAGCGAAAATCCAACTAGAACTTTTATTATAAAGAGGTAAGGTGCATAAACTATGATTGCTATAATTTTATTTATAATCTCAATGGTCATTTGGATATTTTTAATTAAAATGTTTCATGATTTAAAAATGATAGCCTTTAAGTTTTACACTGGCTCTATAGGCTTATTTTTTATAATATTATTCTTTTTTAGGGGTTATTTGGAATCAGGTTTTAAAGTATTATTATTTTACTCATTATCTTTTTTAAGTAAAATAACACATATCTTTTATATAAATACTCTATCTAATGCTATAGTTAATGTTAACAATCTTACATTTAACATAAACTTTAGTCTTCAAGCATCAACATTAATTAGTATGGTAGTATTTACATCACTAATATGCTTTTTCCCTCTAGTCCATTTAAGAAAAAGAATTTACCTATTTTTTTTAGGAAACATATTAATATTTTTAATTGATATTTTTAGATCCTTTATTGTTATCTTATTGATAAGATTGTTTTCTACATATTCTCTAGTAATCGATTTTGATATTATAGGAAAGTTAATATTTTTCTCATTAATTATAATGTTATATTACTTTATATTTACTAAAGCACAAATAAAAAATCAAAAAGTAGGTGAACTATTATGCTAGACCCACTATATTTAAACTTAATATTATTTTGGGGAGTATGGCTTATAATTCCCATTATCGTGGACGCAATCCCAGGTTTTTTTATTGCTTTTCACTTATTTGCTACACACTTTAAAATTAAAAAACAAAAAATATTAAAATCATATCCAATGGTGTCAGTTATAATACCAGTTTATAACTCCGCAAGTACTTTAGAAGCTTGTATAGAGTCTGTTGTGAAACAAAAATATCCTAAAAATAAAATAGAAATATTTCTGATAGATAATGGATCTTCTGATAATTCCTTTGAAGTATTTTGTAAAACACACGATGCTCATCCAAATAGTCAAATGTGGTGGCTAACTTCTGGAACTGGTAAAGTAAATGCTCTTAATAAAGGTTTATATTTATCTAAAGGAGATTATTTAATTAATATAGATTCTGATGGAATATTACATGAAGATGCTATATTCAATATGATTTATGACTTTGAGCAAGACCATAGTGTATCTGCTATGACAGGAGCAATCCTTATAAATAAAGATACTATGACTAAGGATAAACATAAGAAATTCCTTAAGCTTATCCAAAAGTGTGAGTTATATGAATACTTAGAAGCCTTCCTTGTTGGTAGAGCTTATGAATCTAAAAGAGATAACATGTTTACTTTAGCTGGTGCTTTTTCAGGATTTAGAAGATCTGCAATAGTTAAAACTCATCTTTACAATGCTGAAACTCTTGGTGAAGATACAGCTATGACTTTTGAAATTAAAACTTCTTTAAATGGTAAGGTTAAACTATGTCCTACAGCTTACTTCTTTACAGATTCTATAGAAGGCGTGGACAAGCTTTATCTTCAAAGACAAAGATGGCAATGTGGTGAACTTGAAGTAGCTGCCCTATTTAAAAGACAAAATTTAAGCAAAAAATTAAAAAGAATGATTACTATTACTCTAATTAAAGATCATACATTTTTATTTTCTAGGATGATTTGGTTTTTTGGGAATATATACTTAGCTGCAAGTTCATACCCACTTTATATAATATTATTATCAAATATACTATTATATATTATGTATTCACTTATATCTCTTTGTAATTTTATAGTTATAAATAAATATCTAAAAAACTTAAAAGAATATAAGTCTTACTATAGAAGAAATTTCCTTATAGTATTTGTAATGCCACTGTATAGAATCTTTACGTTCTTTATGAGAGCATTAGGTGCAATAAATTCTATGGATGATGAATCAAATTGGAATAGAAAAACCTTTAAAACTGAAAGAGCTGAAATCGCTCAATATATAAAATCTATATTTTCTAGTAAAAGAAACAAATCAAGAGGCTAAAAAGTTAATTTATGTTTAAATATGAGATATAGGAGAAAACACCTATATCTCATATTTTTATCTATTTATATATTTTATCGCTTACGCCTTTTTCTAAAACTTCTTTAATATATTCTTTTGCTGCAAATAAAGAATGGTCTCTATAATTTCCACATTCCTTAGCTGTTGTAGCTGGAACAGTTTCTTGCTCTAAAATCTTATTAAGAGCATAATTTAAAGCATCAATTACAGTGTTAACTTCAACGTCTCCCCATGCTACCATATAAAATCCCGTTCTACATCCCATAGGTGATATATCTATAATTCCATCCATTTTTTCTCTCATAAATGTGGCTAAAAAATGTTCTATTGTATGGACAGCCCCCGTTGGCATTTCTTTTTCATTTGGTTGTAAAAATCTTAAATCAAATTTAGTTATTTTTACACCCTCTCTTTCATCTTGTCCAGCTTTTCTAACATAAGGTGCTCTAACTTTAGTGTGATCTAGCTCAAAACTTTCTACTTTAATCATAAAAATCCTCCTTAAATTTTAGGCTTATTTTAATACAACAATAATTTAAAAACATAGCCAAATCTTAACTTATTAATATGCTTAAAATATACTTTATTTTAAACATATTAAGTTAATATAACTTAATATTATATTTATTTTTAATTATTGTAAATATAATTTATTTACAACAAAATAAGCCATACTATTAAATCTTCTTAGAATTAATAATATGACTCATTTTTATATACTATAAGCTTCATTTATTAAATTTTTTTAAATTTTGAAACTATCCACATAATTTAATTAATAATTATCTTATGTATTGTACAGTGTTTTCTCTTCTTGCAGGTGCATTATTCATTTTAACTTCTTTATAACCTATAGCTAATGCATAATATGGTTTAAATCCTTCTGGTATTTGTAAAATATTCTTATATTCTTTAAAGCCTTCTTCATTATTAAATAATAAAGTTATAAATCCATTCCAACAAACTCCTATATCTAAGCTTTCAGCAGCTATTAACATATTTTGAGTTGCGGCAGCACAATCCACCTCTGGCATCATGTTTTCTTCTTTTCCTGAAACTAAAATAACAGTTGGTGCATCATAGAAAATATTGAATTTTTCATTATTAGCCATTTTATTTATTATTGGATCTGGGATATTTTTAGCCATTTCTTTAGTACTTGTACTTAATTTACTTATAAGTTCTTTATCTTGAATTACTGTAAAGTTCCAAGATTGTTGATTGTGAGCGCTTGGTGCATATAGACCTGCATCTATTATTCCTTGTAGCTCTTCTTCTTTTATTTGTTCTATCTTAAATTTTCTTGTTGTTCTTCTATCTCTTATAACTTTTAATATTTCATTCATTATTAAACCCTCCAAATCATTCGTTTCCGTACGATTATTTTAACAAAACTTTGTTATTATGTCAACTATAATAATAATATGTTTAAATAGCCATAATAATATTATTAATCATTTGCCCTTAACTTTTATCTACGTTTTATTAAAATTACCATTATTATTTTTAATGAATTAAATATAGACTATAAATAATTTTTATAGTACTATATTGGTAGAATATTGTCGAATTATACTCTTGTTTATAAGTTATTTATTATAAATTAATATTTATAAGTATACTTTTTGTTAATATCCCTTTCATATTTTAATTAAATATGTATGTTTACGTTTATAATTAAAAAATTAGTTTTTAATTATTATAAAAATAATAGATATAAGAAAGAGAGGTGACCGTTGCAAAAACTATTAATCTATAAAAAGGACTAACCAGAAATAATACTAATATAAACATAATATTTATAGATTTTTATAGATTTTTGATAACGCTACTTATGAACTTTTCAAAATTATTTATTGGAAAAGCTTTAAAAACAGAAGAACTTAAAGGTGAAAAACTAAATTCTTTTTGGGGTCTTCCTATTATGGCTAGTGATGCCATTTCATCAGTTGCCTATGCTGGGTCTGCTATCCTTTTAGTTTTAATTCCTGTTCTTGGAGCTGATTCTTACAAATATATGTTTTTAGCAGCTATATGTATTGTAGCTTTAATGGCAACTTTAATCTTCTCATATAAACAGGTTATTGATTCTTATCCAAATGGTGGTGGTGCTTACATTGTTGCTCGTGAGAATTTAGGTGCTAAATATGGTCTTATAGCAACATCTGCTCTTACTATAGATTATATTTTAACAGTAGCTGTTAGTACTTCCTCTGGAACTGCTGCTATAGTATCTGCTTTTCCAGCCTTAGCACAATTTAAAGTTCCTTTAACCTTAGTTTTAATAGCATTAATAACTATTGGTAACCTTAGAGGTATAAGAGAATCATCTAAATCCTTTGGTGTTCCTACTTATTTATTTTGTTTAGGCATAATAGTTATGATTATAGTAGGAGTTGTTAAAGTTTATGTTTTTGGTTATGTTCCAACACCAATATATTCAATTCCAAATCAAGTTGGTAACATATCATTAATACTATTTTTACAAGCTTTTGCATCAGGATGTACTGCGTTAACTGGAATTGAAGCTGTAAGTAATGGTGTTCCAAGCTTTAGAGCACCCTCTCAAAAAAATGCAATTAAGGTTTTATTTGCTCTTGGAGTTTTAATACTTATAATTTTTGGAGGACTTTCTTATTTGTCAACACTTTACCATGCTGTTCCTGGAAACTCACAAACCATGATATCTCAGATTGCAACTCAAATATTTGGAAGAGGAATCATGTATTACTTCATTCAAATTACAACAGCTTTAATACTTATTTTAGCTGCAAATACAGCTTTTACTGGGCTTCCAGTATTATTTTCAATAATGGCTCAAGATGGTTATGTTCCAAGACAATTATCAAAAAGAGGAAAACGTCTTAGTTTTTCTAATGGTATAGTTTTACTATTTATAACTGCATCTATTCTAATAATTGTATTTAATGGAGATACTGATAGATTACTTCCTCTTTATGCAGTAGGAGTTTTCATCTCCTTTACTCTAGCTCAAACTGGTATGCTATTTAAATGGAATAGAGAAAGACCTAAAAACTGGCAATTTAAAGCTTTAATTAATGGAATTGGTGCTATTTTTTCTTTATCAACTACTATTATAATAAGTGCCACTAAATTTATTCACGGTGCTTGGATTGTATTTTTACTTATACCACTTTTTACTTATATAATGCTAAAAATCAAACGTCATTATGACACTGTTTCAAAAGAATTAAGATTTAGTATTACAAACAACACTAAGGAAGAATTTAGTTTTTCAAAGCAAAAAGTTGTAGTTCCTATAAATTCTTTAAATAAAAGCTTTTTAAAGGCTTATGATTATGCAAATACCATAACTGATGATATAATACTTTTCCATATATCTTCTAATGATGAACAGACAGAATCTCTTATTAATAAGTGGAATAAATACAGTGGAAAAAGCAATATCTCAGTTATAAAATCTCCTTATAGAGAATTTTATAGACCATTTTTAAGATTCGTTGAATCAATAGAAAAAGAATCTGACCCTAATACAATAATAACAATTGTTCTTCCAGAATTTATAACTACAAAATGGTGGAGTAAGATTTTACATAACCAAACATCTTTTATTTTAAGAACAATGCTTCTTAAAAAAAATAATATTGTAGTAATTTCTGTTCCATATCTTATACATAATGATTAAAATTTATAATTTTATTTTTAGATATGATAAAAAAACTTGATAATTTTAATATTATATGTAATAATTATTTTTGCAAAAGTTAATAACTAAGATAGAGGTGCAAAATTTAAGAGTACTATTATGGAGGTAAGCTCAGTGAAGTAGTAGAAAAGGAAATTTTGCCGAAGTTAATAGTGGAAGCTTTAAAACTATTAGCTGGTTTTGTATAGAATATGTACACGACTGTCACAAATTTTTGTGGAGAGCTATTATTCAATGAATTATAACGGTATTTTAATGCCTTTGTATGCCATGAGTATTTGCTCATGGCATTTTTTATTTTGAAAAATATCTTAGTTAAATTAAATAAATATAAACTAAGGAGAAAATTATGAGCGAAAAAAATGGAGATCTTAAAAGAACTCTAAAAGCTAGACATCTTAATATGATTGCTCTAGGCGGAGCAATTGGAACTGGTATTTTCCTTGCAATGGGAGATACAATTAAGCAAGTTGGACCTGGTGGCGCTTTCTTAGCTTATGCGTTAATTGGAATTATGGTATATTTCATCATGACAAGTCTTGGTGAACTTGCAACATTTATTCCTATATCAGGTTCCTTTGGTACATATGCAACAAAATTTATTGACCCTGCCCTTGGATTTGCCCTTGGATGGAATTACTGGTACAACTGGGCAATTACTATTGCAACTGAGATGGTAGCGGGTTCACTAGTAATGAACTTCTGGTTCCCTGAAGTAAAATCTGTTTATTGGAGTATATTATTTTTAGGAATTATAGTATTACTTAACATTTTGTCTGCTAGGGCTTACGGCGAAGCAGAATTCTGGTTTGCATTAGTTAAAGTTGTCACTGTTGTAATATTCTTAGTAATTGGTGTACTTACAATCCTAGGTATATTTGATGGAAACTTTATAGGACTTAAAAACTTCACAGCAGATGGCGGCCCATTCTTAGGTAATGGATTTTCATTCTTCTCAGTATTCTTAGTTGCAGGATTTGCATTCCAAGGAACTGAACTTGTTGGTGTGGCAGCTGGTGAAAGTGATAATCCAGGAAAAACAATACCTAAAGCTATAAACCAAGTTTTCTGGAGAATTTTAATATTCTACTTAGGAACAATTCTTGTAATAGGTGCTATAATCCCTGCAGCTCAAGCTGGAGTTAGCACAAGTGTATTTACTTTAGTATTTGAAAAGGCTGGTCTTGCAGCAGCTGCTGCTGTTATGAATGCAGTTATATTAACAGCTGTTTTATCTGCTGGTAACTCAGGAATGTATGCATCAAGTAGAATGCTTTATGCTATGGCTAAAGAAGGAATGGCACCTAAAGCTTTTGGAAAAGTTACTAAAAGGGGTGTTCCACTAAACGCTATAATATTAACTACAATTGTTGCATCACTTTGTTTCTTAACAGGAATATTTGCAGAAAATACAGTATATATTTGGCTTGTAGATGCATCTGGTCTTGCTGGATTTATAGCATGGCTTGGAATATCAATTTGTCACTATAGATTTAGAAGGGCTTATGTTGCTCAAGGATATGACGTTAAAAAACTAAAATACAGAGCTAAGTTATTCCCAATAGGACCAATAATAGCTCTTGCTATGTGTGGACTTATAGTTATCTTCCAAGGATTTGGTGATTCAACATGGCAAACACTTGTAGCAGCTTATATAGGAATACCATTATTCTTAGCTTTCTACTTATTCTATAAAATAAAACATAAAACTAAAATGCTTAAATTACATGAAGTAGACCTAGCATTTTCTGAAACAAATCCAGATATCTCAGCATATAAAAAAGACAGTTAAAGATACAAAAAGCTATGCAAAATTTTGCATAGCTTTTTTTAATTCAAATCTGTACTATCTATTATCTGTATCAATACAACTTTTTCTATCCTATGTATTGTTATTTTCCACTTAATCTCATTTTAATTACCTGAATTATAATTATTATTACAGCAATTATACATACTATTATTAACATACTTGAATTATTCATTTAATCTCTCCTTTATAAAATGCCTCTTCTTATGTATTATTTCCTTTTTGAATTTATCATTGAACTTACTAAAGTTACTGCCACAACTGCTAAAACTGCAATAGCTCCTGCATATTCATTTACTATAAATAATAATATTACCGCTAACCACATAAATTTTCTTCTTCGCCCTGCTGAAGAAAGTCCATTTTTTAGAAAATCTATTATTAAGTAAATTATTATGGCTATTACTATAATACCTATAACTAATGTTAACACTTTATCATCTCCTATTTGTTTTTAATGCTTTAGAATTCCTTGTATAACACGATAAAGTACATAAACAATTACTATATTAATAATTGTTATTATTGTTGGAATATTTAATTGATATATTTCTATAAATATCTTATCTTTATATAATTATCTATATGATAAATTAATATTTATTTAACTTTATTAAAAAAGTAACTGATACTTACAATTATTTCTTAATAATTAATATAACATCTGCAAGTTATCGCTAGCAATATTTATTTAAACTTTTAAAAAAACATAATTGTAATTATACTTAATAATTGGTAATATATAGTTATAAAATCTTGGAGGATTTTCTATTGAGCTTAACATCTATTTTATTATTTATATTTATAATGGCTAGCATTTTGTTACTCATTGGAATAATATTGAAAAATAAATCACTTAAAATAATATCACTAATACTAATTTTTCTAATATTATTATTTTTCTTATTTCTTATATTTATTTTAATACCTGCAATGTAATTATAAAAAAATTAATTTAGTAATAATTTATACTTAAAATCATTAATTGGAGGTAATTCATGACTAATAAAAGACCATTTTTCATTACTTTTATTGGATATTTTTATATCTTTGGCTCAATAATTTTGTTATTAACCTTGGGAACAAAACAA
>JAUNBX010000030.1:23414-31976 GCA_030526875.1 Clostridium perfringens
ATTAATTTAATTCAAATAAACAATTTTAATATTCAACCCTTTATTGGAAATGTTAGGTTTTCTACTGTTGCATTAATCTATACTATTATCAAAAGGCATAATTTTAATAACAAGATTAAACCTATATTAAAAAAGTAATAGATTTTTATTTTATATACCTTTTAAATTTAGCTATTACTCACTTGTTAACCTACACTTATTATTTCAATCTATTAAAACAGAAAAAGGAGTTGCTAAATATGTATAACAACTCCTCTTCTTTTATCTACTATATTTTCCATCACCTATTAATAATGAACACCCAAAAATTACTGCTAACATAATATCTGTAATCACTATAAATAAATTTGATTTACTTATAATTGTTCCTAATGCTACAACTAACATTAAAACACCAAACACTAATTCTGAGGTTCCAACCCAGTTTAAATAAGCATTCTTATTTACTATATGTTTATTTTTATAATCATTTATAAAGCCTAATTTTCTATTAAACCTTATCTCATATCCAAAATAAACACTTAAAATCCCTGCTATAATATTCAGCATAACCATAAATCCCATAAACTCACCCATTTTATATTTATAATATTATATTAAGCTTCCGTATATATGAATACTAAATTTGTAACTCTTTTTCCTTTTGATTTTTTGATACGTTTTTAGCTTTAGTATTCTATACAAAATTATCTATAATATATGAAAAAATAGGGTCATTACCTTATTAGATATGCTCTAATTTAAAGTTTATCTTTTTTAACCATGGGCATATCCACTGTTTGCATATACAGTCCAATAAATATAATTTCCTGATTCCTTAGTATAAACTTCATAAACACTAGGACCTTGTGTTTCTTGTACAAAAACTATTTTAGTAACTTCACTTGGTGTAGCGTACCCATCTTCTTGTAACATATTTAATATTAATGCTTTAGCCTGTGATAGTGTAAATGGCACATCATTTGCTGTAAGTCTATCTAATTCTTCTGTTGCTTTTATAAACTCATTAGCTGTTATATTTTGTGAAAGTGCACTTTCTCCATTTGCATTTACAAAAGCTTGATATAGAGTTTCTTGTGATACTTTATTTAACCAAGGCTCTGACCAGTAAGTTCCATCAGCATCACATATGGAACTACAACCATTTTGTCCAACTATAATCCAAGACCTTAAATATTCATCTAATTGTGCTTCCGATATAGCCTTTCCAGTTGTATTTTTTACAACAATAACACTTGAGGTAAACATATTACTTGGCACACTATAAGTTATAGTCCCTGAATCTGTTGTACTAGTTGTGCTACTTGTTGATTTTGCTGTTCCCGTACTATTAGTAGTTCCTACACTTGTACTGGTAGCACTCTTTGAGCTATTTGAGGTTGTCGTACTATCATTATTAGCTTTTGCAGTAGATGAAGCCTCATTAGGGGCACTTGTACTATTTGTTGCCCCTTCACTTGTTGTATTACTAACTGTTGATACAGCTTTACTTGATGAATCATTAGCATTTACTCCTGTACTCTCTATAGTACTTGAAGTTTTAGAACTTCCTGTTTCACTTGAATTCTCTGTTGTATTTGGCGATGAGGTTGCCTTTACTGTAGTATAACTATAGTAGCCTACACCACAGGCAACAACTGCTGCTACAACTATTGGTATTATAATTTTTTTAATACTCATATTATTTTATCCCTTCAGACATATGTATTAGAAAAGAGTATTTTATTTTTACGATACTCTTTTATTAATAAAATCAATTCATCATTTTATTTATTACATAAGCATTAAAGAAAACAACAACATCTTAAGTTTGCTGTTACACCTATATTTACTCTTAGTAATAATAAACTATCTTTAATTATTTAATGGCATAGTATAAAATATATTCCTCCACCAGCTACTACCATTCCACCAGCACCTATTATTACTACTGTTAGAATGATTTTAATATCTGAACTCAATATACTCCTTTATATTCCATATTTCAACATATTTTTCTTTAATAATCCATTTATCTTTTCTATGTGTTTACGATTTATTCATAAATAAAATTAATGCTAAATGTTGGTGCTATCATAAATTTCATAAGCAATTTATATATTTTAAAAATTCTTTTTTATATGCTATAACAGTAATATTTAAATGGTTTATAAGATTGTTATGTTATATTTATGTTAAAGAAACTTTGCCTAAGCTTTTTTAAATTGCATTATAACAATTATAATTATATATTCTTAGTAATAAAACTTTTATACATAAGGAGACAAAATTATGGATTTACAAGAATTAAAGGTTTTTCAAACTGTAGCTAAGACAGGTAGCATATCTCAAGCTGCAAGAGAACTTAACTATGCCCAATCTAATATTTCTACAAAAATCAAACAATTAGAAGACCATTTTAAAACAAACCTATTTTATAGACATAACAAGGGTATTACTTTAACTAATAAAGGACAACTTTTACTTGAATATAGTGAGAAAATATTAAATCTTATTGACGAAACAAAAAATGCCGTTATGGATAATGATGTACCAAGAGGACCACTGCATATAGGTTGTTTAGAAACACTAGCAACTACGTATTTGCCCCAATTGATTTCTACTTATCACAAAAATTATCCTCATGTAGACTTAGCTATAAAAACTGACATTACTTTTAAAAATATTGAAGATGTTCTTAATTATAAAATAGATGGTGCTTTTATAGCTGGGGAAATTAATCATCCTGATTTAGAACAAAAAACAATTAAAGAAGAACAACTAGTATTAATTACAGATACCTTACACCCTACTATGTCTTCTATAAAAGATATACAAACCAAAACTTTATTAGTATTTCCTACTGGTTGTACATATAGAAAGACATTAGAACAATGGCTAGATAACGAGGGCATAACACCAAATAAAATCATGGAATTTGATACAATGTCCGCTATAATATCTTGTGTGTGTTCAGGCCTTGGTATAAGTTTATTACCTTTTCCTGTAGTAAAAAAATATATAGATTCAGGTGTATTAAAATATCATTCCATAAAGGAACCCTATAACAAGGCCCCAATAGTCTTTATTTATAGAAAAGATAAATTTATACCTAAAGCTTTAATAGAATTCATCAATACATTTCACACTAATCCTTAATTATATTCTAAACTATATCTTTAATCCCTTTACTTCTAGCCATCTATTAAACAGATGGCTAGAATATTTTTTTAGTATTATTCAATATATCAAACCTCCTATATAATTAAATCGTAAATTAAAAACTAAGTTTTAAACTTAATATTGATTTTAAATAAAGATGAAATAATTCTTGAATATTTCTAAATCAATATTCATTTGAAACAGAACTTTAAAACTAAAGATAAATTTTAAGGAAGTGATTTTTTAATTGAATAAACGTTTTTACTTATTTTTATTAGGAGGAATATGTGCCTTAATTATTGCTATTGGTATAGGAAGATTTTCATATACTCCTTTACTACCACTTATGCAAAAAAATAATACTTTATTTTCAAATACCTTAGCTGGTTTTTTAGCCTCAAGTAATTATGCTGGATATTTAGTTGGTTCTATATTAGTTGTAATAATTCCTATGAAACATTGCAAAACAACTATTTTAAAATTAAGCTTAATAGCCTCAATTTTAACTACTGCTTTTATGGGAATATTTAATCTTTACTCACTATGGTTTGCTTTTCGCTTTATATCAGGGGTAGTTAGTGCTTTCTTATTTATTTTAGCATCAGGAATAGTTTTAGAAGAATTAACTAAACAAAATAAAGTAAAATTATCAGGTATCTTTTATAGTGGTCCTGGTATAGGTATTTTTTTAACAGGAATTTTAATTCCTATTTTTAACACCTTATTTAGTTGGGAAGTAATTTGGATATTATTATCTATAATAAGCATTCCCCTTGCAATAATTTCGTGGATTTACCTAAAAGATACACCTAAAACAGAAGATAACTTAAATACTACTAAAGTATCTGTAAGAGTTCCTCCTGCAAAATGGTTACCATGGATTTTCATTGCTTATGGCCTTGAAGGCTTAGGATATATAGTCACTGGTACATTTATTATAGATATTGCTGAAAAAATTCCAAGTTTCAATGGACATGCCACAATAGTTTGGGCAATAGTAGGATTATTTGCTATTCCCTCATGTTTGATTTGGTCATCTCTTGGTAAAAAATATGGCTTTGTAAAATCCTTAATAATCGCAATGATTTTACAATCTATAGGAATAGTTTTTCCTGTGTTCTTTCCAACAGAACTAGGAATTGTGATAAGTGCTATATTATTTGGTGCTACCTTTATTGGTATAACAGCTCTTGGTACAACCTTAGTAAGTTATATAAAACCAAAGGATAATAGCAAAATTATAGGAGCCTTTACTGCTATTTATGGTGTAGGTCAAATGATAGGTCCATCTTTAGCCGGAATCTTATCTTCATCAACTAACAACTATTATCTATCTTTAGTAGTTGCTGCTATAGTTGTTTTTCTAGGAGGTTGCTTATTATTTTCAGGAATTAAATATGAAAAAACTCCTAATTTAAATTAATCTTTGTATCAATAACTATCATATATCTTAATACATTGTTGATTTAAAGAAAGATTCGAGATTACTTTTACATTTAAAACAATCCTTGAGTCTTTCTAAAATAACATTCATTAAACCTGAGTAAAATTTATTAAATTGGAGATGAGTTACATGAAAAATTCTAATTATGTTTATATAGCAAGCTGTGTATTCACCCGTAAATATCCAGAGCTTAGTGTGAAAATTCAAGATTACCTTATAGAAAACTTTAATATTCCAATTATGCGATGCTGCATTCCAAAATATAAATTAAAAGAATTTACAGAATCTATGCCTAACTGGTTACAAAATCGTTGGAGTAACACTGCAGATTTTTTAGATGTTTCTCCTAACCAAACTGTAATTTCTATCTGCCACAATTGCTCAGCTATTTTTGAGGAATATAGACCTAATATAAAAAGAATATCTCTATGGGAATTCATTTTAAATGACAAGAATTTTAAATTTCCAAACTACAATAATGAAAAAATAGCTTTACAAGATTGTTGGCGCAGCTATGATAACCGTACCGAACAAGAAGCTGTTAGATCTTTAATAAAAAAGATGAACATAAATATTGTTGAATTAAACGACAACTATGAAAAAACTGAGTTTTGTGGGGATTCTTTATATAAAACCGCCCCAACAAGAAATTTAAAATTAGCCCCAAAGCGTTTTGTTGAAAATGCTTCTGGAAAATTTCTTTCTCATTCCCCTAAAGAAAGAGAAGAGTTAATGAAAAAATATTGTAGGGAAATACCTACAGAAAAAGTAATAGCTTATTGTCACTACTGTGTTAATGGTCTTAAATTAGGTGGAAAGCAAGGTATTCATTTAGCTGAACTACTGTTTTAACATATTAAATTAAATATTAGTTAAAATATATTTATTAAATCCTTTAACGTACATTGGTTTAAACAAAATAGTTATTAAATAAAGAAAGGAAGTGAATTTTATTGTCTTAATTATAATTTCTAATAGATTGAAACTATTTAGATAATATTTAAGACAATAAAAAATATTATGATTACGTATCATTATACAGAAGTTGAAAATTTAAATATCTTTTATCGTAAGGCAGGTAATCCGAATAATCCTGTTATTATATTATTTCATGGTTTTCCATCAGCTAGTCATTATTTTAGAGACTTAATTCCTATTCTTGAAAAATATTATTATGTTATTGCCCCGGATTTCCCTGGCTTTGGTAACTCAGATTGTCCTAACAGAGATAAGTTTACTTATACATTTGATAATATATCTAACATTATGGAATCCTTTATTAAGAAATTAAACATAAAAAAATATGCTTTATTTGTATTTGATTATGGTGCCCCTATAGGTTTCCGCTTAGCAATGAATAATCCTCAAAGCATAACAGCAATTATAAGCCAAAATGGTAATGTTTATAGAGAAGGCTTAGGTGCAAAATGGGCTACTAGAGAAGAATATTGGAATAACCCAACTGAAGAAAAAAGACAAAGTTATAAAATAGCTTTTGCCCCTGAAACTATTAAAAATCAATATACAGATGGAACAAAAGAAAACAGTGTATCCCCTGATGGTTACACATTAGATACTTACTACATGTCTAGACCTGAAAATGCTGAAAAGCAACTAGACTTAATTTTTGACTATCAAACTAACGTAAAAATGTATCCAAAGTTTCAAGAGTATCTTAGAAAATATCAACCTCCACTATTAGCAGTTTGGGGTGAAAATGATGTTTCATTTATTCCTCAAGGCGCTAAAGCCTTCAAAAAAGATTTACCTAATGCGCAAGTGCATTTATTAGATAGTGGTCACTTTGCACTAGAAACTCACTCAAAAGAAATTGGTGAATTAATGTTGAAATTCTTAAAACAACTATCAAAATAACAGGTAAAATATAAAGTTAAAAGTCACTTCCGCATATGATAAGATAATTGTAAGGAAGTGATTTTATTATATGAATATCTTTCCAAATATATTAGAAGAGGTGATTTTTTTATGGCAGAAATATTTTTTCCAAGTTGTAAAACAAAATTAGCTTACCCAGAAGCTAGTGAAAAGCTTAGTAATTACATAAAGAAAAAATTTAATATTGGAGCAACTGGTTGTTGTAGGCCAAATCATACAAAACTAACATCTAATGATACTGCCTTTGTTGTTTGTAATAATTGTGCAGCGATTATTGAAGAAAGCTCTAAAAGTAAAAACATAAAATTTGTATGGGAATTAATCAATGAAGATAAAAATTTTAAGTTTCCAAATTATCATGGAGAAACTATGGTAATACAAGATTGTTGGACTGCCTTTGAGAAAAGACACCTTCAAGACACAATACGTTCACTTTTATCAAAAATGAATATAAATTATATAGAGCTTGAAGAAAATTTTGAAAAAACACGTTTTTGTGGAACTAAATTATTATCCCCACGTAATCCAAGTAATGCAAAATTAGCGCCTAAAAGATATGTTAAAAATGGCGCTCATATGTTTAACCCTTGTAGTCATGAAGAACAAGTTTTACATTTTAAAAAATACTGTAAAAATATAAAAGAAAATAATGTTGTTTGCTATTGTACTTTTTGTGTAGATGGTATTAATATGGGTGAAAAACAAGGCGTACATATACTAGAACTTTTATTCCCTAACAATAAATAAAACTCTCCCTTAATGCAATATTGGTTTTAGATAAGAATAAAGAAGTTAAATTAATCTTTTAAACTTATCTAAAACCAATAACTATTTAAAGAAAATTAAATTATATCCTATAAATTCATTTGAAATGATAACCAGGCAGGAAATTCTACGTTTAATGAATATACTTCTTTATTTTTACAAGCCTCATTAAATGTCTTTGTATTAGCTAATTGTCCATCTGTACTAATCACTCCATTATATACACCAAAATCATTAGAATTTTCACACATTTGTTGTAATGTTGATACTGCAAAAGAATAATAGAATTGTCCATCAGTAAAATATCCAGGATAAACTGTTTCCTCTTGTGTTGCTGGGAAATTAGTATTATATGTTACATTTATAAGAAGAGCATCTTTTCCGTATTTCTTCATTAATGCTTCCTTTTGTGCTGTTGTTCCATGTTGAACTATTTCCTGCTGAGCTGAATTTAATACTATATATCCATTATTTTTAACTAGTCCTTTTATTTGATTATAAATCTCTTTTCTAAGAGTATTAGAATTTGTTCCAAGCTTATCTGCATATTTACTTAATGTATAATAACATTGTCCACTTGCCACATTTATTGTACTTAAATTTTCTGGTAATTTTTCATTTGATATCTTTGTTTCCTTTGTTACAGGATTATAAACTGATACCTCTCCTGTTGACCCATGAATACTTGTAGTTGAAGAGTTAGTAAGACTATATTCATAGAAACATACCCCATCAACTATATCTAATTTACCATTATGAATTAGGAATATATAATTATCAGGACTATATAAGGTATCATTACTTGAAGATGAAACTATTAATATTTGAACATCTTTTCCATTTCCAAATAAAGTTTCACATGAACCGTTATTAGTAAAGTATGATGAATTAATTGTTTCTACCTTATAATGTGGATTATTTATTACATTATTTCCAAAGATAAATTTTGATTCACTTAAAAAAATTGTTTCAGGTAATTTACTTGGATTTGCACCACCAACTCCATATATTTGTGCTACAGGATTTGTATTTACCGTCCAACTTCCAAAGTAAGGTGAATATTCTGATTTAGTTGTTGAACTTCCTGTACCTGATGCTTGTCCACTTGTGCTACTTGTTGATTTTCCAGTTGCTTTAATAGTACTTGAACCATTATTTGATGATATAACTTTAGTTGATGAACTACTATTATTAGAACTTGTTGTTCCTGTTATCTTTGAAGTACTTGATGAGCTTGTTGCACCTGAACTTGATGATGAACTACTTGTTGTATTTGAGTTTGCTATTGCTATGTACTCTCCATAAATATATCCTGT
>JAUNBX010000031.1 GCA_030526875.1 Clostridium perfringens
ACGTCATTTTCTATTTCGTTTCCACAATTATCACAAAACATATTTTTCACTCCTATATTTATCCTAAGTATATAAGTTAATTGTCAGTAGCTGTTCCTCTATCTTCCCCTCTTATTACCTAAAAAGATGTAATTATTATCTATTTTTTACATAAAAATAATTTAGAATAATAAAGTACTACATATTGTATTTTATTATAATACCCTATCCTTTTTACTTTTGTAAAGTCATACTAATATATTTTAAATATAACAAATTAATTTCCATTTACATATTGACATACTTATATAAAGTTATTATATTCATATTTAGTAGGTTATATATTTGATTAAGTTATTGAACAGGAGATAAATTTATGAAAAAAATACTAATAGAAGTTATGATCGGAGTTTTAGTAGCTGTAATTGTTGCTGTTCTACATTTTGGATTTGATATGTTTTCAACAACAAAAACTGCAACTACTAGTTCAACTACAATAAGCAGTAGTGTAGACCCAACAAGTACTGGAAACTCAAGTGCAAATGGTAGTGCTACCACAGGTAACAATACAGCAACTACAGCTGCTAATACTAGTGATGTAAATTCAACTGGAACTAATTCAGCAACTAATAATGATACTACTTCTAATACTACAGGACAAAATACTAGTTCCACAGGTGCTACTGATAATAATTATAACAGTACAAATGCAGGAACAAGTGATACTGCTAAAACTTCTAATACTAATGAAACAACAGGAAATTCTAATACTAAATCCACTAGTACAGGAACAACAGGTACTTCAGAGGCTAAATCTACTGGATCTTCTGATGCTAAATCTACTGATACTTCAAGTACTACTGGAGATACTAAAACTTCTGATACTAAAACTACTGGGGATGTTGCAAGTACTAAGTCCGCAGCAGGCAGCACTAACGCAACAAGCAATGCAAATAAAACAACTTCAACTGGTACAGCAGTTGCTACTACAACTAAATAAAATATATTAGCATATTTTATACATTCCCTTAATAAAATAGATTAATTTAACTCTTATTTTATAGAGGTAATTATGAAAAATTTTCATTATATTTTCTTAGGAATAGTTTTATTACTAATCGTTATTGTGTTATTATTAACTAAAAATAACTTTGGACAATCATTAGATTTAGAGAACAATGTAGTTTTTAGCAGATGGTGGAGATAACAGAAAAGACAATTCTAGACCTAGAATTGTCTTTTTTATATGTTATAATATAAAAAAACTTAACTTATAAGGAGACTATATTATATGTCTAAAAAAAAATTTAAACTTAAAATATTGATTATCCCTATAATAATAATTGTTATCATATTTGGAGGTGCGTTTTTTACTTATGAAAATTATTTTGCACCTAAAGTCCCTGTAACTAGCGTTAACACCTCAGTAAATTTAGAGTCTTCAGTTTTGGATTTTATTCCAAGTAAAGCTAGCCTATCATTATCCGAAGTAGTTTTAAATTCAAATGGAATGATTTCTGATACCAATTTAACCGATCTTATAATTTTAGTTTTACAAAATGTTTCAAATACAACTTTAAAGGAGATAACAGGTGTACAAGTTAAAATTGTTGATAACGAAATTAATGTCTACGCTACCTTTAATTATTTAGATATTCCTTTTGAAGTTCATTTTGTACTTATTCCACAAATAGAAGATAACCAAGCTGTCCTTCACTATGTTAAAGGAAATATTGGCTTTATACAAATTCCTAAAAGTTTAGTATTTAAATATCTAAGTAATAAATCATTTATGTCTGTTGATAGTTCTAAAGCTAATATTATCTTAAAATTTGATAACTTAGATAAACTAAATATAAATACTTTTGAAATTGATGGTTCATCATTAAAAATTGCATTTACAACTACATTAAATTTAACACAAATAAATGCAACTAAAATAGTGAAGGTATCCTCTATTTAAAAAGTAATCTTATCTTTTAGTATGTAATATATAAAAAACTCTCTAAATATATTTATAATATATATTTTTTAAGGGAGTTTTTTTATGTTCTGTAGAAATTGTGGAAAAGAAATGGATGACAAAGCTTATGTTTGTATAAATTGTGGTGTTAAAAAAAATCATGGAAATAAATTCTGTAATAATTGTGGAAGTCCAACTGAAGAAGTAGCTCAATTTTGTACTAATTGTGGAGCAAAACTTCCAAGATCTATTTTAGGAAATGGTGAAGGTAAATCAAAGGTTTTAGCTGGTCTTTTAGGTATATTTTTTGGGGGGCTTGGTGTTCATCGCTTCTATTTAGGATATACAGGTATTGGTGTACTTCAACTTATTTTAACCTTTGTAACTTGTGGCATTACATCTATTTGGGGTTTTATAGAGGGAATTTTAATTCTTTGTGATTCTGTTATAACAACTGACCATGATGGTAATCCTTTAATTTAAATTCGTGATACAGAATAAATATTTTTGTTTATTTAGACTTCTTCTATACTTTACAGTTTATCTTCTTCTTACAATTCTACCTTTAAGTATTGTTGAATCTAGAAGCTTTTGCTTATTTTTTAATCTTTTCTCTGTAAACTGTTTAGGCTGCGGATTAACTAGGGCGTTTTTTAATATGTTTCATCTAAACATATTAAAAGCTATAGCCTTTAATCCTCTTATTTTGATATTTTTCCCCTTAAGTTTAATAATATGCTTAAATGATTCCTATATTATACTTAAAAGATTTATTTTGAAAGATGATTTTAACACTGAAAGTCTCCTTGAAAAGATACTTAATTTTATTTACAAATAAATTATAAAATTCAATGTTGATTTTAGACAACTTAAATTTTTAATATTAATATATTCTTTTAAATTTATCTAAAATCAACATATAATAAAGATAACCTTTAATCATCACTGCATACACAGAAACTATTTTGAAGAGCTACATATTCTTCGTTACTTAAGGACTTTAAATATTTATCAAAATGATCTTCACTACAAAAATATCCTACTTTATTTTCTAAATACTCCTTTTCATTCTCTAAATCTTTTTTGCAATATAAACATTTTTTTATCATAACCTAACTCCCTCTTTTTTAATTATGTATTTTTAAACATATATAATTATATACCCTTACCAGTGTTTATTACAAATATTCCTATTTAAATTAACTTAAATTAAATAGAACCACAATAAACTAAATCTTATTGTGGTTAACACTTTTATTTAAATCTATATTTAAAATTATTTAAACCCTACAGATGTCTATCTCTAGTATTTTTATATATCTAATTTCACATTATACTCATTAAGCCATGTATCTAATTGAATTAAATAAGCCATAACTTGAGGACCTGTCATAAGTTGCCCAAACCAAGGCTTCGTAAAGCTACTTCCATTTGTGTTTATTATTTTTTCTATAGCATCTTTATCTATAAGTTCTAGTACTCTTGCATGTTTATCTTTTATTATATCCCTTAACATATTTTTTACTGCTTCTGTATACACTGGGTTATGAGTTTTTGGATATGGACTCTTTTTTCTATTTACTATTTCATCAGGGAGAAGTGTTTTCATAGATTCCCTTAAAAGCCCCTTCTCACGACCATGTAAAAGCTTCATAGCAGCTGGTATATTATAAGAGTATTGAACAAGCCTTTTATCCGCAAAAGGTACTCTAACTTCTAAACTATTTGACATAGTCATCCTATCTTTTCTATTTAAAAGTGTTATCATAAACCACTTTATATTTAAATAAAATAATTCTCTCATTTTCTCATCTTTTTTAGATTCACCCTTTAGCTTTGGAACTTTAGCTAAACTATCTCTACAAACTTGCTTTACATAATCTTCTATTGGTAGATCTCTTATAGATTTTGCTAAAATATTTTGTCTATGTGAAACTGAATCTGCCCATGGAAATATTTCTATATTTTCATAGTCTCTAGTGTACCAAGGATATCCACAAAATACTTCATCTGCACACTCTCCTGAAAGGCCAACTGTAGCTGTTTTTTTAATTTCCTTTGCAAAAAGATAAAGAGATGAATCAACATCTGCCATTAAAGGCAAATCACTAGCTATTGTAGCTTCTTTTAAAGCCTTTGCAAGTTCTACATTATCTAAAATTATTCCGTGATGATTACTCTTTATATAATCTTTCATTTTTATAACCCAGTAAGGATCTGAATTTGGTTGAAATAAATTAGCTTTAAAATATTTTTCATTATCTACGTAATCTATTGAAAAAGTATCTAAAGGACCTTTTCCCTGTCTTTTAAAAGCATTAGCAGCTACATAGGATATAAAGCTTGAGTCTAATCCTCCTGATAAAAATGTACATACAGGAACATCACTAACTAATTGTCTCTCTATTGCATCTACTAGTAAATCTCTAAGTTTTTTTACTGTAGTTTGTTCATCATCTTCATGTTCCTTAGCTTCTAAAATCCAATACTCTTTAAGATGTGCACCCTTCTTATTATAAATCATATAAAAAGCTGGTGGAATTTCTTTTATATCTTTAAATACTCCACTTCCTAAATTTCTCTGTGGGCTAAGGGCCATAAGTTCTAAAATACCTTGTTCATCAACAAGAGAATCTATCATAGGATGAGCTAAAAGAGCTTTCATCTCTGATGCAAATAAAATTGAATCATTTTTTATAGAGTAAAATAAAGGTTTTACTCCTAAGGGGTCCCTTGCTAAAAATAATTCTTTATTTTTTTCATCCCAAATACCAAATGCATATATACCATTTATATAATCAACGCATTTTTCTCTGTATTCTATAAATGCTGTTAATAAAACTTCTGTATCTGAGTAAGATGAAAATATATAACCCTTTGATACTAAGTCCGCTCTTACCTCTTCTGTGTTGTAAAGTTCACCATTATAAACTATTGTATATTCTTCATTGTTTATAGTTTTTACCATAGGCTGAAGACCACCCTTAGGGTCAACTATGGCAAGTCTTCTATGACCTAAAACAGCATTATTATTTGCTTTTATTCCATAAGAATCTGGTCCTCTAGGAGTTAATGTATCTCTCATCTTTTCTACCATGTATTGTTTTGTCTTTATATTATTATTTAAATCTATCCATCCAACTATTCCACACATATAATTTATCACCTCTTAATTTATATATGAGTTTTTAAAGTAATTTGTGTTTACTAATTTATTCTTTGCTTTAGTGATTTTAAAAATACTATTTTTAACTTATTCTTTTAATTACAAAAAAACACAATATACTTAGTATAAAATTTATACACTAAATATATTGTGATAATTTGTTTTCTACACATCTTCTTTTTCCCTTATATATGAAGATAGATTCTCTAAAACTTTTTGTACTTCAGTGTAGCTTGGACCTCCAACTATATCTCTAGATTTAATGCAGGTTTCTATATCTAAAACATTATATACTTCATCACTAAATATATTAGAAAAATTTTTTAATTCATTTAAAGATAAATCTTTAAGCTCTTTTTTATGCTCTATACAATAGGAAACCATTTCGCCTAATATTTTATGAGCATCTCTAAAGGGCATTCCTTTTTTAGCTAAAAAGTCTGCTAAATCAGTGGCGTTTAAAAATCCCTTTTCACAAGCTTTTTTCATATTTTCCTTTTTAACTATACACGTATCTATTATCTTACTAAATATAGATATACACTGTTTTATTGTATCTACTGAATCAAAAATAAGTTCCTTATCTTCTTGCATATCTTTATTATAAGAAAGGGGAATACCCTTCATCACAGTTAAAAGCCCTACTAAATCTCCATAAACTCTTCCTGTTTTTCCTCTTACAAGTTCAGCAACATCTGGATTCTTCTTTTGAGGCATAATACTAGAACCTGTTGAATAAGCGTCATCTAACTCAATATATGAAAACTCCGAAGAACACCATAAAATAACCTCCTCACTAAATCTTGAAAGATGCATCATTATTATACTTAAATCACTTGCAAGTTCTAATACAAAATCTCTATCTGATACTCCATCTATACTGTTTTCAACTAAATTAGAAAATCCTAAAATATCTTTAACCATATTTCTATTAATGGGATAGCTTGTTGTTGCTAATGCACAAGAGCCAAGAGGCATATAATCTAATCTTTTATAACAATCCTCAAGTCTTTCATAATCCCTTTTAAACATGCTTGAATATGCCATTAAATGATGTGCAAAAGTTATTGGCTGAGCTTTTTGCATATGAGTATATCCTGGCATAATAGTATAAATATTTTCCCTTGCTTTTTTTAGTAAAATTTTTTGAAAGCCTAAAATAAGAGTTTTTATATTGTCTATTTCATATTTTAAATTCATTCTTATATCTAAGGCAACTTGATCATTTCTACTTCTTGCTGTATGAAGTTTTTTTCCAATATTTCCAACCTTTTTTATTAGAAGTAGTTCTATATTCATATGAATATCTTCATTATCTTTTGAAAACTCAACATTTCCACTTTCTATTTCCCCTAAAATTTCTTTAAGACCATCTATTATTATCTTACATTCATTAATATCTATAATTCCGCAGTTTCCAAGCATAGTAACATGAGCAATACTTCCTCTTATATCCTCTTTGTACATTCTAGAATCTATATGAATTGATGAATTAAAATCATCTAACTTAGAATTAGCTTCCTTTTTAAATCTTCCTGACCATAACTTCATAAAATCACTCCTATTTTTGCTCCCCTCTTTTCATAGCTACAACAGTACTTGATAAACCATATAAATTTATGAACCCTTCTGCATCTTTTTGGTTATACACCTCATCCTCATTAAAGGTTGCAAATTCTTCATCATATAAGGAATACTCAGATGTTACTCCTGCACTTATAATATTTCCTTTATATAGCTTTAACTTTACATCACCAGTTACATATTCTTGAGTTTTATCAACAAAAGCCATTAAAGATTCTCTTAAAGGAGTATACCACTGCCCAAAATAAACAAGTTCTCCTATTTTAGTTCCAATAAGTTCTTTATAGTGCATAGTTTCTTTATCTAAGCATATATTTTCTAAATCTTTATGAGCATAATAAAGTATTGTACCACCTGGTGTTTCATATACTCCTCTTGACTTCATTCCAACAAGTCTATTTTCAACTATATCTATAATTCCAATACCATTTTGTCCACCTATTTCATTAAGCTTTTCTATAATTTCAACTGAAGCATAACTTTCTCCATTTATTTTAGTTGGAATACCCTTTTCAAAAGAAACTGTTATATATGTTGGAGTATTTGGAGCTTTCTCTGGTATTACACTCATCTCTAGAATATCATTATATTTAGGTTCATTATTTGGATTTTCAAGATCCAATCCTTCATGACTTAAATGCCAAAGATTTTTATCTTTACTATAGTTTGTTTCTTTAGTTAAAGGTAATGGAATATTTCTCTCTTTAGCATAATCAATTTCTTCATCTCTTGATTTTATGTCCCATATTCTCCAAGGAGCTATAATATTTATTTTAGGTGCAAAAGCTTTTATTGCCATCTCAAATCTAACTTGGTCATTTCCTTTGCCAGTACATCCATGAACTATAGCATCTGCCTTTTCTTTCTTTGCAATTTCAACTAATCTCTTTCCTATTATTGGTCTTGCAAAAGCAGTTCCAAGCAAATATTTACCCTCATAAACAGCATTGGCCTTTAAACATGGGAAAATAACTTCTTCTACCATTTCTTTTTTCAAATCTTCTATATAAAGCTTAGAAGCTCCTGTTTTTATAGCTTTTTCATTTAATGCCTCTAGTTCTTTTCCTTGACCAACATCTCCTGCAACTGCAACAACCTCGCAGCCATAGTTTTCTTTAAGCCAAGGAATTATTATAGAAGTATCTAACCCTCCTGAATATGCAAGAACAACCTTTTTTATTTTTTTCATTTATAACTTCCTCTCTTAATCTTTCAATTATTATCTTATATTTAAAAACTAATTTTAAAACAGTTTAGATAGTTTTTATATTCATATTTATGCAATTCAAATGAATAAATATGCTATATATTTTAATTAATTTGCATTCTAATTTCTATCTTTATATCTATTACTAATAAATAATGTTGAAAATTTTAGATAATCTAAAATTAATATATATTAGATTCCCCTCTAAATTAAAAGTATTTATGGTTAAAAACTATTTTAAACAAAAATTTAAAAACTTTAAGTTTTATTTAAGGTTATACTTTTATAATATAATTATCAAATAAATGGTTAGGAGGTAAGCAAATGGTTATAAACTCTTTTAAACGTTACGAAAAAAAATTTTTATTAACAAATGAACAATATAGCAAATTAATCCCACGCCTTCTTGAATATATGGAACTTGATGGATTTTGCAAAAAAAATGGAGATTATAGCATTTATAATATATATTATGATACTGAAAATGATGATGTAATAAGACACTCTATTAATAAACCTTACTATAAAGAAAAATTAAGACTTAGAAGTTATAATCAATCTATTACTTTAGATGATAAGGTATTTTTAGAACTTAAAAAGAAAATAAACGGCATTGTTACTAAAAGACGTGTATCTCTAACTCTTAGAGAAGCCTATGACTTTCTATATTTTAATAAAAAACCAATGTGTAATGATTATGTAAATAAACAAGTTGTAAATGAAATAGCATACTATTTAAGTAAAAATGAAGTTTATCCTAAGGTTTATATAGCTTATACAAGAAATGCTTTTTTTGCTAAAGACAATAGAGACTTTAGACTGACTTTTGACTATAAAATCCTAACTAGAAGAGATGATTTATCTTTAGAGTCTAAATCTTATGGTAATGATATTTTAGGTCAAGATAAATACTTAATGGAAGTTAAAATTTTAGGTTCTATTCCTATTTGGTTTACTAAAATATTATCTGATCTTAAAATTTATAACACTCATTTTTCAAAATATGGAAATGAATATATGAACTATTGCTTAAACAAAGAAAATATTTATACATTAAGGAGTGCTAATTAAATATGCTAGAAACAATAATTTCAACAACAACTGGAGAATCATTTACTCTATCAAACTCACTAATAGTCATTTTATCATCTATAATATTAGGCTTTGTTATTAGCTTTTTATATATGAAAACTCATAAAAAAACTGGCTATAATCAAGGTTTTACTTTAACTTTAGTAATGCTTCCTGTAGTAATTGCAATTATTATTCTTTTAATTGGAAACAATGTTGCAAGAGCCTTTAGCTTAGCTGGTGCATTTTCTATAATTCGTTTTAGAAGCGAACCTGGAGAACCTAAAGATATTTCTTATATATTATTTACTTTAGCAGTTGGATTGACTTGTGGTATGGGATATATTGGCTATGCCATACTATTTACTATTATCCTTTGTGCTTTGATGTTAGGTCTTGATATGGCTAAGTTTGCAACACCTAAAAATAAGCCTATGCAACTTAGAATTACTATCCCAGAAAATTTAAATTATGAAGATGCCTTTGATGAAATATTAAATGAATATACTGATTCTTGGACACTTAACAGAATAAAAACAAGAGATTTTGGAGCTTTATTTGAACTTGATTATTCAATAAGTATGAAAAATTATATAAACCAAAAAAAATTTATTGATGATTTAAGATGTAGAAATGGTAATTTAAACATATCTCTTACTTTAAATGTTGAAGAAAAAGCTTATGTCTAAGTTTAATAACCCTTAATAAGCTAATGTCTGATAAATAAAAGTTAATAAAAATAATTAATTTTTGATACACCTTTTTGTGATAAACTCACTAAAAGGTGTATTCTTTACAGATTAATATTAAATTGTCATTTTTATATGCTAAAATCTATATTACAAACTTAACTTCTAGGAGGACAAAAATGAAAATATTATTAGTTGAAGATGAAAAACAACTTTCAGAGGCTCTATCTCAAATTCTTATAAAAAATAAATACTCAGTTGATGCTGTATTAGATGGAGAAGATGGGCTAAACTACGGACTTACAGATGTTTATGATGTAATTATTTTAGATATAATGCTCCCAAAGATGAATGGTCTTGATGTTTTAAGAACTTTAAGAAAAAATGGTATATCAAAACCTGTAATATTACTTACTGCTAAAGGCACCATTGAAGATAAAATTGTAGGCTTAGACTCTGGTGCTGACGATTATCTTCCAAAGCCTTTTTCTCCTGAAGAACTTCTTGCAAGACTTCGTGCTCTTACAAGACGTAATGGAGATTTTATAAACGATAATATATTACAATTTGGCGATATTAACCTTAACCTTTTAACCTATGAAATGGAGGTTCTAGATAACTCTATAACTTTAACTCTTAAAGAATTTGAAATTCTAAAATACTTTATGCAAAGACCAAAAATAGTAGTTAGTAAAGATGATTTAATAACAAAGCTTTGGGGATTTGACTCTGATGTTGAATATAACAATATAGAAGTTTATATATCTTTTTTAAGAAAAAAATTAGCTTATGTTGATTCTAAGGTTAAAATAACAACCATAAGAAGAGTAGGTTATAGATTGGAGGTATAGATTTGTTTAAAAAACTAAGGTTAAAACTCCTATTAATAAATATGAGTTTACTTACAACTGTTTTTATAGCTATATTTGGAACAATATTTATAACCTCAAATATTAATATGAACAGGCAAATAAATTCATCCCTTTATTCCTTAATTTATGGTAGTCCTAAATTTGGACCAAACGTAACATTTATCACAATAGAACTTGACCAAAGTGGCAATATTATAAAACAGCACCAGTCCTTTAATGCTGAAATTGATTCTATTCTACTAAAAGATGCCTCTACAACTATTATAAATGATAAAGATGCCTTAGGGTCTATAACTATTTCTAATAACGACTACTCATACTTAAAATCTATAAATATGAACACAGGAATAACCAAAATAGCACTTATAGATAAAACAAATAATCAGGCAGTTCTTTATCAATTATTTAAAAGCTTTCTTTTAGTTGGAACTTTAAGTTTAATAATATTATTTATTATAAGTATGTATTTAACTAATAAAAGCATAAAACCTATAAAAGAAACTTTTGAAAAACAAAAGCAATTTATAGCAGATGCTTCCCATGAACTTAAGACTCCACTTACTATAATAAAAACTAATACATCCCTTGTCCTTAGTAATCCTGATGACACCGTAAAAAATCAAGCTAAATGGATTAATTATATAAACTCTCAAACTGATAGAATGTCAAAGCTTATAGATGAAATGTTATCTTTAGCAAAACTTGACGCTCAGCAAAATAATATGTACCTTACTACCATAAATATCAGTAAAATAATAGAAAGTATGATGTTAATGTTTGATGCTATTATCTATGAAAATGATATAAACTTAGAAACTAATATATCAAAGGATATCTTTATACATGGAGATAAGGAAAGTATAAAAAAATTATTTAGTATTCTTATGGATAATGCTATAAAACATACAAATAAAAATGGTAACTTATCAATAAAACTATTTACTGATAAAAACAAAGTTAAAATAATTGTTAAAAATACTGGAAAAGGAATAGCTTCTGAAAATCTTGAAAAAATATTTGACAGATACTATAGAGCGGATAACTCTAGAGTTCGAGAAACTGGTGGATATGGCCTTGGTCTTGCCATTGCAAAATCTATTGTTCAGGAGCATAGAGGAAAAATATATGCAAGAAGTATAATAAATAAAGATACAAGCTTTATAGTTGAACTTCCAAGACAGTACCCTATTAATAATAATTAATAAGATTTATGATAAAACAATAAGTCCTTTGAATATAACTTTATCAAAGGACTTATTTATTTTTATTCCTTATAATTATTTAATTCTTATTGAACTGGTGCTGTTGGTATAGCTCCCTTGTTATCATTAGGAGCCATCATATTGTCTTTACCACCTTGACCTCCCATCATACCACCTAAACTTACTCCACTTGCATTTACACTAGTTACAGCACTTGAAATTGTAAACTCTAAAGCTTCTGTACCTCCACTATAAGTTCCTTCTAAATAGATTCCATTACTCTTTGTTCCTGTTGAAGTTCCACCTGTAGAAACTGAATAAGTACTCCCTGTTTCTAAATCAGGGGATGATATAATAATTGATTGGCTTGTCTTAGATACTTCAAAGGTTACTACACTATTTCCATCTGATGATTCTACATTAACTATTGTTCCTGGACTTACCTGTGCTAAACCTAAACTTACAGAGTTCTGAGTTGAACTTGAACTTGGAGCTTGTGCCATACCTAAGCTACCAGTTGCAATTAGTGTTCCACCCTTTATATCAAAGCTTCCATCATAGTCTAGTGCAGCATTTCCCCCATTTGTAGGGCCATTTACGAAAACTACTCCATCTGTCATAGTTACTGAACCATTAGCATCTATTCCATCACCACTTGCATCAACAACTATATTTCCTCCATTAATATTTATTGCCCCAGTACTAGCTGAAAAACTATTTTCCCCTGGTCTTCCACTTGTAGCAGATGAATCATTTCCCCCTGCTGCATTTATACCATCATCACTTGAAACTAAGTTAATATCACCACCGTTTAAATTTACAGTTGTACTTTCTATCCCTTCATAGGATTTAGTAATATTAATTGTTCCTCCATTTATATCTAAAATTGTATCAGAATGAATTCCATCATCACCAGAAGAAATATTTAAGTTTCCTCCATTTATAGTTAATGTATCATTTGAATGAATAGAGTCATCTGATGAGTCTATATCTATGGTTCCACCATCAATTACTATACTTGAAGTTGCTTTTATTCCTTTAGCACTAGTTAATTCCTCTTCTGTAGTTGTATCAGTTGCAGTTGTTGTAGCCCCTTGTCCTTTTCCTCCTTGCATACCCCAACTTCCCCAAGCACCATTCATTCCTCCGTCAGTTGTTGTACTGCTATTTGCACTACCTCCACCTGACTCAATGTTTACTGTTCCACCTTTTATTAAAACTTCAGTAGCAGCTTGTATACCATCTGTTCCTGCTATTATGTTAACCACTCCATCTTCAATATAAACATAACCCTTTGTTGTATCTTCAGTATTATTTGATCTTATACCATCCCCCTTAGCATTTATAGTTATAATTCCACCTAAAATTTCAACACTATCCTTTCCACGAATACCATCATCTACTGAATTCACTGTTATATTTCCGCTTTCAATTTCTAAGTCATCCTTACTTACAATACCATTATTATAATTTCCATTTACAATTAAAGATCCACTTCCTGTAATTACAAGATCATCTTTACTGTAAATTGTTCCATTAGGTTCATCTGTTGTTGCATCTTCTAGAACATAATTTTCAGTATCTGTTAAAATATTTTCTGTCCCACCTGCTAGAGAAATAACAGTTTTATCAGCATTTATTACATATATTGGAGAGCTATTTGAACAAGTAATATCAACTCCGTTTAAGATAATATATACCTTATCTTGATCTCCAGCATTTACAACTATTTGCCCATCACTTATAGTACCACTTACACTATAAGTTCCTCCTTGTGTAATTGTTGCTTTATTTCCATCAACTGTTGCACCTTCTCCTGTAACACTTACTCCATCATTTAAATTTATAAATGTATCAGCTTCTCCAACACTTTCACTCTCATCTGATGATAAAGTTATGCTACTACTTGTTGTACTCTCTGCATCTTTAGATGTTGTCTCTGCCTCTTTAGAACATCCAGTAATTACAACACATAATGAAAGTGCTGCCAATATTAAAGTAAGTTTTTTACTCATAGTTTTTCTTATTTTATATATTTTATTATTACTCATATCTATACACTCCTAAAATTTATATTTTATGAAATCAAAGATCTATTTGTTAACACCTATTGTTTAAGTATATTCTAAATGTTAAACCTTAAATAAAACTTAATTTTTTGTACATAATATAAATTTTAACATTTTAGGTTATATTTTAATATATTAAAAATATAAAAGCTTCTTTCTAAACCTTAGAAAGAAGCTTTTATCATTCTACTAATCTACAGTTATAGCAGCAACAGGGCAACTCTCTTGAGCCTCCACAGCTGCATTTTCCATATCACTTGGTACATCTTCTTTTATAGCATGAGCTTTTCCATCATCCTTTAAGTCAAATACTTCTGAACAAATTTGTGGACATAATCCACATCCTATACAAGTATCTTGATCAACATGTGCTTTCATAACAAACATTGCCACATAATAAAATTTTTATGTAGCTCCCCTTTCCTAAGTTATTAAAGACATATAAAAACTAAAGGTCTCTTTATGTCTATAATTATTATTAACAACTTTTTATCATTTATACAAAAAGCAACTTATGCCATTTCATTTATTACTCCTGTTTTATAAGCCTTTAATAACATTTTTAAATCATTTATTTGATTTAAAATATCTTTTCCCACATCTGTATCTCTCACCTTTTTCTTATCTAATTTTTCCACTACTTTCATTGATGATAATATATCCCTTTCTTTAATAATAGCATCATCTATAGACTTAAAAGGCTCATGGGATATAAGCTGCAAACCATAAGAATTATATATTAATGTATATCCTGCTGTTCCTGTTTTTTTTCTATAAGCCTTTGAAAAACCACCGTCAATAACTATAAGTTTTCCATTAGCTTTTATAGGATCTTCTCCAAGCTTTCTCATTACAGGAACATGTCCATTTATAATTCTAGACTCTTCTTGACCTAAACCAAATTCTTCAAAAATTATATTACACATCTCTTCTGAATCTCTAAATTTATAATATGAATTTTTTTCTTCCTTATGAGTAATTTCATCTTTAATAAAATATCTTTGAAAAGTTGCCATATGCTTCTTCCCAAAAAGTGATGAACACTCCCCATTCCATAAATACCACATTATATCCATTCCATATAATTTTTCATATGTTCCTCTCTCATTAAAATATCCTTGTCTTGATAATATATCAAACTTGTCTAAAAGATTTTTACCTTTATAAAGTCTTCCTTCGATATTCATACTAATAAAACTCTTATCATCATTAATTGGTATACATCCATGAAAAAGAAGGTTAGAATTATATATTGAGTATATTTTCCCTTTACTAAAAAGAAAAGATATATGCTTTTGAAGTTTTTCACTATTTAAAAAAGAACTTTTAAGTTTTTTAACTAAAATCCTTTCTTCTTCTGTAAGTTCAAATGGCTTGTCCTTGTTTACTGTTGGGAAATTTTTATCATTTAATTCATAGATTACTCCATTTAAATTTACTGTTCCATCGCTATAATTTATTTTGTCTAAAATAAGTCTGTTTTCCATTTTAAACTCAGGCCTTCTTTTTATTATTTCATATTCAAGTTTAAATTGTATTATAGTTATAGCTTTGTGCATTTTTGAAATAAGATCAAAATCTGAAATACTTTCTCTCTCATCATCACTTACTTTAGGTATAAAATTTTCACATTTATCCTCTTTGTAATATTTAAGTGCAAATGTTGCTAATGGTAGTAAATTTATACCATATATCTCCTCTATTATATCTAAATTTGCATATCTTGCCGATATTCTTAATACATTAGCAATACATGCTGTATTTCCTGAAGCTGCTCCCATCCATAAAATATCATGATTTCCCCACTGGATATCTACACTGTGATGATTGATTAAAGTATCTATAATTATGTCTGGTCTTGGTCCTCTATCAAATATATCTCCTAATATATGAAGCCTATCTACAACTAATCTTTGAATAACATTTGAAATTGCTATTATAAACTCCTTTGCTCTTTCAATCTCTATAATTGTATCTATTATCTCATAGTAATACTCTTGTTTATTTTCTACATTACCATCTTCATGTAACAATTCTTCTATAATGTAATCAAAATCTTTAGGAAGAGCTTTTCTAACCTTTGATCTAGTATATTTAGAAGATATATACCTACAAAGCCTTATTAATCTATATAAATTAATTTTATACCAATCATTTATATTTTCCTCTTCATTTAAAACTATTTCTATTTTCTGTTCAGGATAATAAACTAAAGTTGCTAAACTTCTCTTTTCACTATCCATTAAAGTATGCCCAAATAACTCTTCAATCTTTCTTTTTATTGTTCCAGATCCATTTTTTAAAACATGTACAAAAGGCTCATATTCTCCATGAATATCTGCCAAAAAATGTTCTGTTCCTTTAGGTAAATTTAAAATAGCCTTAAGATTTATTATTTCTGTAGAAGCCTTAGCAATTGTTTTATACCGCCTTGCTAAAAGGTTTAAATATTTTATCTCTTCTTTATTAAAGTTCATGTTCTTTACTCCTATATCTTTAAAATAACGTTTACAAAATCACTTTGCAACATAATAAATATTTATTTATTATGTTATATCAAAAGTTAAATTTTGTCAATTTATTATATTTTATAAAATTAAATAATCCTTAAAATTAATATTTTAAGAAAACTTTATTTTTACTAAATGAAGTAAATTATCATTTATTTTTATTTAACCACTTATCAGCTGATTCTTTTATATGCTCTAATACCACCTTATCTACTAAACTTTTATCTTTGTTCTTTATTATAGTTAAATATTTATTGTGTTCATCAACTATAACTTTTTTATCTTGATTTAATTCTTCTAACAGTCTCATTCTATTGTAGTGGGTACTTATTCTTCTTATAGCTTCCCAAACATTACTTTTATTTACTCCTTCAAATAATAATCTATGAAACTCATTATCTAGGTGATGAAATTCTAACTCATTATTTTTTTTATCTGCTATTAACTGTTGTGCAAAAAGACATTTTTCTAGTTCAATTAATTTATCTTCGTTAAAATTAATTGTAGCTTCTTTAAGAACTTCTTTTTCCAAAAAATATCTCATAAAAATTGCTTCTTCTATTAATCTCCAGTCCATTTTAGCTACATAAGTTCCAGACTGAGGTTTTACTTCTACTAAATGCTCTGATTTTAATTTCATTATAACTTCTCTTATTGGTGTCCTAGATAAATTAAGCTTTTTAGAAAGTTCTGTTTCACTTAATAGCTCTCCTGGTTTTAACTCTAATGACATTATATTATCTTTTAAGACTCTATAAGCATACTCTTTTGCTGTTTCTTTGCTTCGTTTTTCATAAAGTATCAAACTCTTTCCCCCTGTATTAAATCATTCCCCAACATAAAATAAATTTAAAATATTATTCTATTAATATACTAATATAATTTATTATATCATATACTAATTATGATATATAATTTTAAATACATATAAATTAAAATAAAGTAGTCATAACATTATCATGACTACTTTATTTTTGTAATACCTTAAAAATCCTTTTTATAATTTAATTTTAAAATGATACAACTCCTGCTATCATTGCACTTAATACACTAACTGCAAAACCACCAATCATTGATTTAAATGCTAATTTTGCAAGAGTGTTTTTCTTTTCCGGACAAAGAGCTGCTATACCTGATATACATATTCCAATACTTGATATATTAGCAAATCCTGCAAGAGCAATTGTAAGCATCATTCCAGCTCTTGGAGCTAAATTTGCTATATGAGTACCTAATGCTTGGAATGCAACAAACTCATTTAATACTAATTTACTTCCTAAAAGTTGTCCTGCTAAAAGAGCATCACTTCCATTTAAGCCCATTAAATATCCAAATGGTGCAAATATATATGAGAATATTTGTTCTAAACTTGTTCCAAATAATCCTAAGAATCCATTAACCATAGCAACCATTGCTATTATAGCTATTAATGATGCACCTATAGCTAGTGTTGTTTGAAGTCCACTCATAGCACCGTCTGCTATAGCACCAATAAGATTTCCATTCTTATCCTTGTCAAGACTAACACTAACTTCTTCAAAAGCTTCTATCATTTCAGTGTTTCTTTCAGGTAATAATATTTTAGCCACTGCAATACTTCCAATTGGAACTAGTGCACTTGCAACTAATAAATATTTCATTGGTATTCCAAGAGCAGTATAACCTCCAATTATAGTAGCTGACATGCTTCCCATACCAGATACTAATACAACTACAATCTCACTTTCAGTCATTTTATTTAAGTACTTACTAACTAATAGTGGACTTTCAGTTTGACCTAAAAACATGTTAGCAACAGCAACAAAGCTTTCAACTTGGCTTGTTCCTAATATTTTTCCAACACCTTTTCCTATAATTTTTACTATAAATCCTATTACACCTAAATAATAAAGTGCCGAAACTAAAGCTGATACGAATATTATATTCCCAAGAGTTTGAATTCCAAATATAGCCCCTGTTGGCATTGATGAATCTGCTAAACTTCCAAATACGAAAGTTAACCCTTCACTACCATAATTTAATATCGTAGTTACAGCGTCTGAAACCTTTTCCACTATAAATTGCCCAACTGGGAACTTGATAAGTACAAAAGCAATACCAAACTGAATTATAAGTGCTTTTATTACAGTCTTATAAGGAATATGTTTTTTATCAGAAGATAATAAATACATAATTCCAAGTACTACAAATACCCCTAGTAAACTCATAATTATTTGCATGTTTTTCCTCCACTTCATCTTCTTTATTTTGTTATAATTCCATAAATAACAAATATAACTTTCTACATTTTTAGCTATATTTCCCTACACTGTTATATTATATTTACATAACTTGTTTGTCAATGCTAATATCGCATTTTTTGTAAAAATATTTGCTTTTTCCATATTTATTTATAAAAAGTTAATAAAATACATAAAAAATTCAAAGAAAAACCACGGCTTCTTGCCGTGGTTTCCAAATTATTCAATATGTTTTTTACAAATCATTCGTCTTTTATAAAGTTAAAAATTTGTATTTTTTAAGTTTTTTCCATTACTATCTATTACATCTTTATACCAATAAAAACTCTTCTTTTTATATCTATCTAAAGTTCCTGTTCCATCATCATTCCTATCTACATAAATAAATCCATAACGCTTTTTAAGTTCTGCAGTAGATGCTGAAACTAAATCAATACATCCCCAAGTAGTGTATCCCATAACTTCTACTCCATCTAAAATAGCTTCTGAAACTTGAGATAAATGGTCTTTTAAATAACTTATTCTATAATCATCATTTACTGTTTTGTTTCCATTTTCATCTACTATTAATTTGTCAACAGCACCTAAACCATTTTCAACTATAAATAAAGGTTTTTGATATCTATCATAAAAATCATTTAAAACAATTCTAAGCCCAACAGGATCTATTTGCCATCCCCAATCTGAAGCCTTTAAATAAGGATTTGGAACTCCACCTAAAAGATTACCTTCTCCACTTACCTTTTTAGACTTATCAGCTGTTTCACAAACACTTACATAGTAACTAAATGAGATAAAATCTACTGTTTCTTTTAGAATTTCTAGATCTTCTTTTTCCATTTCTATTTCTATGTTATTTTCCTTAAAGAATCTATCCATATAACTTGGATATTTTCCCCTTGCATGAACATCAGCAAAGAAATAGTTTAATCTTTCAGCAAGTTTTGCTTCTAATACATCATCTGGGTTTGGAGTTAAAGGATAAGTTGGCATACTTAAAATCATACAACCTATCTTAAAGTTTGGATTTATTTCATGTCCTACTTTAACAGCTAAAGCACTTGCAACTAACTCATGATGAACAGCTTGATAAAGGTCTTGTTTACTTAACTTTTCTTTATCAGTAAATATTCCACCACTCATAAATGGTTGATGTAAAACTGAATTTATTTCATTAAATGTCAACCAATATTTAACCTTACCTTTATATCTTTCAAATACACATCTAACATAGTTTTCATAAAATCCTATAAGCTTTCTATTAGCCCATCCATTATAGTTTTTAGAAAGTGCTAACGGTGTTTCATAGTGAGATAACGTAACTAAAGGTTCTATACCATATTTTAAACATTCATCAAAAACCTTATCATAAAATTCTAAACCTTTTTCATTTGGTTCTTTATCATCACCATTTGGAAATATTCTAGACCATGCAATTGATAATCTAAACACCTTAAATCCCATTTCAGCAAAAAGTTTTATGTCCTCTTTGTATCTATGATAAAAGTCAATTCCTACAAGTTTCATGTTATCCTCTGTAGGTTCTTCTGTTCTAGGTGTCTTTATTCCATGAGGTAGTACATCTTGTACTGATAACCCTTTACCATCTTTATTATAGGCACCTTCACATTGATTGGCAGCTACAGCGCCACCCCATAAAAATCCTTCTGGAAAATAATTTGCCATAACTAAATCCTCCTTTTATTATTATGTTTTTTTCTTTAATTAATACATTTAGCTAAATATTTATTTTATAAAAAGTAAAATATTAAATCATAATATAATACTTTTACTAACTATATTATATCTCTTATCTCATCTAAATCCTCTAATCCTAAAAAATTATATAAAGCTCCTATAAGATTTGCATCATTTCTAAATTTACATGTTGTAATTTCAGGCTTTGGAATATTTAACCCTACTATATTATAAACCTTATCTACATTCTTTTTAATATATTTAAGTAAAATATCTTGAGAACTTATTCCTCCTCCAATTGCCACAATTTCATTATCTAAAATACACTTAAGATTATATATTTGAATTGCTAAATCATAAGTGAATTTATCTAGTATTTTTAAGACATCAGAGTCCCCATTATTAGCATATTCAAAAACTAAATGTCCATTTACCTTATCTTTAGATAAACCTTTAACTGTTGCAACTGCTTCTGTTAATGCTCTGGTTCCATTTTTTACTCCCCACCAATTATCTACACTGCCCTTTTTTACATTATTATCAGTCCATATAAAACTAAATTCTCCTGCAAAGAAACTCTTCCCTCTATGGACTTTACCATCTTTTATAATTCCTCCACCAACACCAGTACCAAGAACTATAACAACTCCATCACTATAATTTTTCAAACTACCTTTCCAAAGTTCAGCAAGAGCAGCACATTTCCCATCATTTTCTATAGTTATTCTTGTATTACATCTCTTTTTAAGTATTTCTACTATATTTTGTTCATTGTTATATTCTAAGTTACCTCCAGTATAAGCATAGCCTTTTTTACTATCTAGAAGCCCTGGCATACTTATAGCTATACCACATATATCATCTTTATATTTATCATATATACTTCCAATAACATTTACAAAACTCTCTATAGAATCTAATGGAGTTTTTTCACTACCTCTCTCCAAAAACTCTAAACCTCCTGTCATAACCCCATACTTAATAGAGCTTCCCCCAATATCTAATACTAAGTATTTCATAAAACTAAAACCCCCACCTATATTTAATTTTACATATTCTCATATTTATAAAGAAAATAATTTATTTCATTTACAATGCTATAGGTTTAGTTAAATTTTGTCAATATATGGGTGATTACTTATACCTCCTTTAGTGTTTTTACTATATATATTAACTTTATAATGGGATGTTTATTAAAAGCATGTCATTATAAAAAGTATTATTCACAATCTAAATAAGCTATACTCTTAGAAACTCCTCATATATTTTCATTTTTATAAAAGTATGCTACATTCTAACTTCTAGTTCATATTTCATAACACTTTTCAATCTCTTCCTTACTTAAATACCTCCACTTTCCATTTTCTACATCAAGATTAATATTCATAATTCTGATACGTTTAAGTTTTACAACATTAAATCCAAATGCTTTGCTCATTCTTCTTATCTGCCTATTTAATCCTTCAGTTAATATTATTTTAAATGTATTTTCATTAACTCTTCTTAAAGTGCAAGGCTTTGTTACTCTCCCTAATATATTAACTCCCTTTTCCATATTTTCTATAAAATCATCACCAAAGGCTCTATCTAAAGTAACTATATATTCTTTTTCATGATTATTTTCAGCCTCTAAGATTTTATTTGCTAAAACCCCATCATTAGTCATTAAAATAAGTCCTTCCGACTCCTTATCTAATCTTCCAACTGGAAAAACATAACTTGGATAATTTAAAAAATCTAATATGTTATCTCTAACATCTCTAGCCAAAGTACAAGTAATCCCAACTGGCTTATATAGTGCTATGTATAAACTTTCTTTCTTTTTTATTGGCTCTCCATCAAGTAAAATATCATCACTTTCCTCAACCCACTGACCTTTTTCGCAAAGTTTCCCGTTTACTATAATTCTTTTATCTTCAATTAATCTATTTGCATCTTTCCTTGAGCAAATTCCATAGTTGCTAAGTAATTTATTTATTCTCATGTAGTAATCCTTCCAAAACGTGATTTTTTCACTAATAATTTTAAAAATCCTATCCATACTATATATAAATTAAACTATAAATTCAAGGAGAGGCACAAAATATGTTTAAAAATATTCTAAAACTACTTTTTTCAGTTCAAGTTAGTCTACTACTTTTATTTAATATATCTTTAAAAAATAATTACACAGAAAACAAAACACTACTTTGTAATTCTAACCCCCTAACTTTAAGTGAAGATAATCCTTCTAAGGATACAGTTTCCTCCTCTTTAAGGGAATATAGTGAAAAATCTTTAGAAGAAAATTCAGAACTAAAAAAATACTATGACTTAATAGATGAAGAATCTATTAATTATTTAGGCATAGATAGTAAAACACCTTATTTTATATTTGTATCTACAGATGATCAAAAGACATATATTTATAAGAAAATTAATAATTCTTGGATAATAGAAAAAGAATTTATATGTGCAACTGGAAAAGAAGGTACTGAGACCCCTATTGGAATATTTGAAATTGGTTCAAAAGGCGATTGGTTCTATAGTTCAAAATTTGATAAAGGTGCTAAATATTATCTACAATTTAATGAAGATTACCTATTCCATTCAACACCGTACTACCCAGATAAAAAAACTATTTGGGAAGATACTTTAGGAGAACCTGCATCTCATGGTTGTGTAAGGCTTAATACTATTGATGCTAAATGGATGTACGAAAATATTCCATCTGAAACTAAGGTAATAATTTATTAGTAACCTAAGCTAAAGGGCCTGTGTAAAACACCTTTATATTATCAAACATGTCACATACTATATTTCTATATAAGTACATATTTTAATAATTTAAGTGTGAACAATGCCCTTTAAACTTAATTTAAATAAATTCTTCTACACTAACTTTATCTATTAAATCTAAAACCACATCTTCCCTTACAAAACCTGTTTCTTTTTCAAGGGAATTAGCAGTACCACAAGCTGATGCCAATTTTAAAAGTTCTTTAATGTCATAACCCCTATTTAAAGCAATAGCAACTCCTGCAACATAAGAATCTCCAGACCCTACAGTGTTTATCGCATGTACTTTAGGGAAAGTTATTTTATAAAACTTTCCATTATATCCTGCTATTGAACCTTCAGCACCTAAAGATATTACAACTAACCTTACTCCCATTTCTTGAAATTTTTTAATTTCTGAAATTGCATCTTCATCTGATTTTATAACCTTTCCCGTAAAACATTCTATTTCATCTTTATTAGGTTTTATAAAATAAGGCTTTTCTTCTATTCCTTTTCTCAACAATTCTCCACTTGTATCTAATAAAAACTTTTTCCCTTTAGCATTTGCTATTCTTATTAACTCCTTATAAAAACTACTTTCTATATTCTTTGGAACACTACCTGATGCCACTACTATAGTACTTTTATCTATAAGTTCATTATATTTATCTAAAAAACTTTGTTTTTCCTCTTCACTTACACTTGGACCTGGCTCTAAAATTTCAGTTTGTACTAAATCATTTGTTGTAAAAGCTAAACACTCCCTAGTATCTTCCTTTATATTTATAAAATCTTCTTCTATATTATAATCCTTAAGCCTTTCCTTTATAAACTCCCCAGTTTTTCCACCTAAAAAGCCTGTAACTAAACAATCTTCCTTTAATATAGTAGCTACATTAGCTACATGAATTCCCTTTCCTCCTGGTGTATTTTCTACTGTTTTAGCTCTTATTACACTACCCTTTTTTATGTCTTCAAGTTCATATCTTTTATCCACTGATGCATTAAGATTTATTACTAATATCATTTTATCCCCCCATTTTTTTAAGGCTAATTTCTAACTTTCCATTTCCAAAACTACTAATAATTTAATATCTTTAAAGTTAATGAACAACGTTATCTATGAAAATTGCCTATTATTTTTATATACTAAAGGCTACTTTACCTAAACTTAGGAAAGTAGCCATATTATTTTTATAAAATAATAATTTTTTATAAAGTTAAGGATTTCTTCAAAGCTTATCTTAAATTAACTCCAACTTAAAAATATCCTTAATATCTATTATTGCTTCCACAAACCATTATTTTATTTTGTACTATTTTCTTCATAGCAACTTTACCTGGAGTCATATACTTTCTTGGATCATTTTCTTTTGGATTTTCTTTAAAAAACTCTTTCACAGCGTTAGCAAAAGGAATCTTTAAATCTGTTGCTACATTTACTTTACATATTCCAAGACTTATAGCTTTTTTAACTAAATCATCTGGTACATCTGATGCACCATGTAAAACAAGAGGAACACTTACCTTTTCTCTAATTTCTTTTAATCTTTCAAAATCTAATTTAGGTTCTCCCTTATATAGTCCATGGGCTGTTCCTATGGCTACTGCTAAAGAATCTACATTAGTTCTTCTTACAAATTCCTCTGCATCATTAGGATTTGTATACATTGTATCTTTTTCATCAACAACTAAATCATCTTCTCTTCCACCTAGTTTTCCAAGTTCTGCTTCAACTACTGCATCAAACTTATGAGCATAGTCTACAACACTTCTTACAATTTCAATATTCTTCTCAAAATCATATTTTGATGCATCTATCATACATGATCTAAACCCTAAATCAATATCTCTTTTTATAGCTTCAACATCTTCAAAATGGTCTAGATGAATTGCTATTGGAATATTATATTTATTTGATGCAACCTCTGCAATAGCCTTAATATAATCCGGCCCTGCATAAGTCTCTATAGTAGATGGAGTTCCTGCAATTATTACAGGAGATCTTAATTCCATAGCTGTTTCTGCAACAACTTGCAAGGTTTCTAAGTTATGAATATTAAAAGCTGGTACTGCATATTTTTCTTTTTGAGCTTTTAAAAGCATCTCTCTTGTGGATAATATCATTCCTGTTCCCTCCTAATATTCTATCTTTTCTCCATTACATAGTAGTTTAGTGTCAGACATTTTCTTAAACCAATATGCACTTTTCTTTGGATATCTTTTTTGATTATCAAAATCCACATAAAATAAGCCATATCTTTTATTAAAACCATTACTCCAAGATAAAACATCCATAAGAGACCATGCAAAATATCCCTTAACATTAACTCCTTCATCTTTAGCTTTTAAAAGAGCCTCTAAATGTCTCTTTATATAATCAATTCGAGGTGTATCATCTATTTTTCCATCTACAAAATCATCTTTATACCCCATACCATTTTCTGTGATATAAACCTTTTTATATTTTGGATATTCATTTTTTATTCTAACTAACATATCATAAAGTCCTTTAGGATAAATAGGCCAATCCCAATCAGTAGTTTCAACTTCTGGATTATTTACCCTCTCTCCAATTCCTTTTAAAGCAAAGATACTTGTACCCTTTTCTCCTGTACCATTATGATAAATATTGCTTTCTCCATCATAACTTTTTAAGAAATGGCTAGAGTAATAGTTCATACCTAGAAAATCTATATTTTTAGAAGCTTTTTCTATCACTTCCATATCACCTTCATAAATTTTTAGTTCTCCATTATTCTTCTTAAGAGTATTCTCCACAATATTTAAAGTATCTTCATCATATGATCCCTTAAAACAAGCATCTAACATAAACTTATTTGAAATAGTATAATCCGTTTCGGCTGCTAACTTATCTTCCTTAGAATCTGTTATTGGATATTTTCCTTCAAGGGTATGAACTATTCCAATTTCACCTTTTAAATTCATACTCTTATAAAGTTCTACTACCTTTGAATGAGCTACCATCATGTTATGCATAGACTGTACTGCTTTTTCTATATCGTATTTTATACTAGGGGGAAAATTTCCAGCTATATATCCATTTTGAGCAACAGCCCAAGGTTCATTAAATGTTATCCACTTTGTAACCCTATCACCAAAGTTATCAAAACAAATCTTAGCAAAGCTTACAAAATGATTTATGTTTTCTCTATCTAACCAATCTCCATTTTTAAAAAGATTAAGTGGAGTATCGAAATGATGAAGAGTTACAAAAGGTTCTACCCCAGTTTTTAAACATTCATCTATAAGATTATTATAAAACTCTATTCCTTTTTCATTTACTTCTCCTACACCATCTGGAATAACTCTGCTCCAAGAAATAGATATTCTAATTCCATTTATTCCAAATTCTTTTGATAGGCTTAAATCTTCACTATATTTATGATAAAAGTCACTTGCAATATCTCCATTAAACTTACTTTCAGGTCTATCTAAATATTCATCCCAAATACAAGGACCACGACCATTTTCCCTTGCTGCTCCTTCTGCTTGATATGCTGCTGTTGCTCCACCGAAAATAAAGTCATTATCGAATTTATACATAATACTTCCCTCTCTTTTTCATCTCAATATTAGAATACTCTTTTCAATTTTTAATTTAGCTATATTTTAATGTAATATTAATTTTTAAGTTTTTCCAAAATCAACATATATCTTAAATATAATCTTTAATCTAACTATTTATAATATCTAAGGCAAAATTTAATGCTCCTATTGAATCTCTTGTTAATTTTACATATTGAACTCCTGATGTTGTAGCTGATTTTGTTCCCTTTGATTCACAATCTTTTTGAAGTTCTCCATACATAGATGCCATTTGAGGAGCTAATATAATTAAATCAAAGTCAGAAATTATTTCTTTATGTTGTCCATAAGCCATTGCTGTAGATTCAAGCTTTATATTGTTTTCCTTAGCACCCTTTGAGATTGCATTTGCAAGCATACTACTTGTAGCACCACTTGCACAAAGAACTAATACATTTAAATCTTTATCGTTTTTAGGATCTAACTTAATCTCTTTAACGACTGCTACTTCTTCTATTTTTCCCCCTACCTCTAAATCCTTATTTTTTCCTTCATCTTCAACTAGTTGAGCATCATAAACCTTAAAAAATGGATAGTACATTACAAAGTCTACTGCAAGTAATAGAGGTGCTAACACAAAAGAAAGTGTTGCAAATCCTGTACCTAGGATTAATCCTATAGGTGCTGGAGTTGTCCATGGAAGAGTATATACAAAACCATTCATCCCCAAGTTTTCAATAAAGAATTTAAATATCCAAACATTAGCTATTGGAGTTAATATAAACGGAACAAAAAATATTGGATTTAATACTATTGGCGCTCCAAATAATATTGGTTCATTTACAGCACAAGCAACAGGAATAATAGAGGTTTTTCCTAATGCTTTTAGTTGTTTAGATTTAGCCATAAAAGCAAACATAACAGTTAGCATTAGCGTTGCACCAGTTCCACCAATTGTTGCAACAAAGTATGATGTTCCATGAGTTAATACATTTGTAGCATGTTGACCATTTTGAAATAATAATAAATTAGCCTCAACATTTGCTATATATATAGCAGTCACTGCAGGTTCTACAATAGATGGTCCGTGAATTCCAACAAACCAAAACATTGCCATAGAACCATAAATTATAGCAAGTCCTATATAACCATCTGCTGCTGTAAATAAAGGTTTTAATACTTCAAGTATCCATGCACTAAAGCACATTCCTGAAAATTTAACAAATAAAATATCAAATAACCAGAAAAATAAAACTGATATTGCAAGTGGAATTAAATCTGCAAAGGTTTGAGAAATATTTTTAGGAACTTCCTCTGGCATTTTTATAGTTATATCGTTTTTCACACAAAATTTATATATATTAGGAACTATAAATGCTACTATAAAACCCGCTAAAAGTCCTTTTGTACCCATATAAGTGCTTGAAAATCCACCCTCAATTGATTCAACACTTACTAATAAGAAAGAAATTATTGATACAATCATTACAGATACAATATTTATCTGTCTTATCTTTGGTAATTTTGCATTAAAGTTTTCAGCTAAGCTTTTTGCAATTGTTGCAACCATTAAAATAGCTAAAATACCCATAGAATAGTTATAGGCTTTCCATAGTGCACCATCAATATTCTCTGGCCAGTAGTATCCAAATATATTAGGAACACAGGCAATTAATATAAAAATACTTGAGAATAAGACAACAGGAATACAGCTTACAAATCCATCTCTAATTCCTCTTAAGTACGGGTTTTTTGAAACCTTTTCAAAAAATGGTTTCATCTTCTCAACTACCTGAATTAACTTTTCCACTTAATGATCCCCCTTTTTTATTTAAGGGTGAAATTCTATTCACCCTTATAATAAAAATTAATTTATTCTCTAATCCTAATTCACTCTTTTATATAAATTTATAAAGTTTTGAACCATATCTCTTAGAAGCATAACTGTCATTAAATGATCTTGGGCATGAACTGTTAAAAAGCTCATTTGTATTTTTTCCCCTGCAGCTTCCATTTGAATCATCTTAGTTTGAGTTTTATGAGCTTCATCTATAAATTCAGAAGCTTCTTTAATTAAATTTTCTGCCTCATTAAACTTTCCTTCATTTGCAAAATTTAAAGCTTGTATATATTTAGATCTAGCATCCCCTGCATAAGCCACTATTTCTAAAGTTATAAATTCTAATTCTTCAGTTGTCATTGTCATTTTTAATTCCCCCTAATTTTTAATTTATTTTATTAATTTAAATATATCCTAACAAAATATTATAATTTCAAACTTAAGTAACATAATATTTATCATATTAATCGTGATATTCTCCTCTATCCCACTTTTCTAAAAATTCATCAAAAAAGTGTTCATTTTTAAATTCATCTTCCTTTTTAACTGCAATTGAGTCTAATTTTTTTATAATTTCTAAATCTTCTTCTGTAGGTTCAAATTTAGTATCTAAAAATGCATCTACTATATTTTCCATTAAACCTATTCCTGTAATTCTTCCACCAAAGCCTAATATATTTGCATTTAAGTGTTTTCTAGCATAAACTGCTGTAGATACATCCCTTGCTAAGGTTGTTCTTGCCCCAACTACTTTTGTTGCAGATGACGTTATTCCTACACCTGTCCCACAAAGAACAATTCCTAAATCTGCTTCTTTTGAAACTACCTTCTCTGCTGCTCTTTTCCCGTAAATAGCATAATGTGTTCTTTCTTTATCATAAGTTCCACAATCTATAACTTCATATCCTTTTTCTTTCAAATAGTTTACTAAATAATTTTTTCTATCTGTAACAATATGATCACAAGCAACTGCTATTTTCATAACTTTCCCCCTATAACATTTTATTTAACATGTCAACTCTTATTTGATGTCTTCCCCCTGCATATTCAGACTTTAAATATTTATCTACTATATTCTCTGCAAGAGTTTGTCCTAAAATTTTAGAACCTAAGGTTATCACTGAAGTATTATTATGGTTTCTTGTCATAAAGGCTGAATGTTCATCTGAAACTTGAGCACAAATAATACCTTTGTGTTTATTTGCAGCTATAAATGAACCTGTGCCATAAGCATCTATTAGTATTCCTCTATCCCCTTCTTTTTTAAGTATTCCTTTACAAACCCTATCTGCTGAATCAACAAAATCAACAGTATCCTCTGTTTTATCAACAATTTCATAACCTTTATTTAAAAGGTAATATTTTAAATGTTCCTTTAAATCCACTCCATTTTTATCAGATCCTATTAATATTTTCATAAATTACTCCTCTCTTACACTATTAATTATTTTACAATACCTTGAATATTTATCTTTTAAATCACTATCTAAATTGGACTCTGTTACAAGAGCTGTTATATCATCTAATTTATATAATGTATAAAAATCCTCTTTTTCAAACTTCGTGCAGTCACAGACTAAATATCTCTCTATGGAGTTACTTAACATTATTCTTTGACTCTCACCTTCTTCTTCATTTGATGTCATAATATTATTATTAGAAACTCCATTGGCTCCTATAAATGTCTTGTTTACCCTTATCTTATTTAGAATCTCGTTAGCAAAACTACCTACGAAAGTATTTGTTTTATGTCTTAATCTGCCACCTACAAGAATTACCTCAAATTGCTCATTGTCCTTACATTTTTCAAATATACTAAGACAATTAGTAATTATTTTTACATTTCCTGATTTAATGTAATCTGATATATTCTCTGTAGTTGTTCCTGGACCTATATAAATATTGTCATTATCCCTTACTAAACTTGCTGCAATTTTAGCTACTTCAATTTTATTATCAATATTTATATTTCTTTTCTCATTTGGTGAAAGTTCCTCAAACTTAGCTCCATCTAAACTCCTAGCCCCTCCATGAATTCTAATTAGTAGGCTTTTCTCCTCTAGGAATCTTAAATCTCTTCTTATTGTCATTTCAGTTGCTTTAAGCTTTTCTGTTAAATCTGTTACTTTTATTATTCCAAACTTGTCTAAAGCCTCTAATATAATTTCATGTCGTTGCTCTTTTAGCATGTCTTCTCACCTCTATACTTAATATATCTTTATTTAGTAGATTTTATGTTTATTTTTTATCTTTTTTTTTCGCTTTTGTTTATATTTATATTATACATTTTTCCAGATAATGTTTTCAATTTACATTTTAATCCATTTAAACTCATTTCCCTTTATATTTTAAAACTGTATTTAATTTCCTTAATCTTGCTTTAATTTACTAATATTTACTTTTTATTATATTTTTATAAATTATCTTTCTTTGTTTAAAATTAACAAAAAATAACATTTATTAGTTTACATTAATTTACTTTATTGATATAATTTATTTATGAGAGGTACCTTCTATTACCTATGATAAATTACTTCTAAAAAACTAAAGCATACTTATATGTTTAAATTAAAATTTTATTTTAGGAGGAAATTTATGATTAAAAGAATTCGTAAGCCATTTATTTTATCTATGTTATCTTGTCTTTTAATATCTAATATAGGAATTAATAAAACCTCAGTTATAGCAAATGCCACTAACAATATACCTAACACCTCTACTTCTTCTAACATTGCCAAGGGTGCTGATATTGGATGGGTTAGCCAATTAGAAGATATGGGCATAAAATGGGTTAGTGATAATGGTAATGTAGATGATCCTATAAAACTTCTTAAAGACAAAGGAATTGATTCCGTTAGACTAAGAGTTTTTGTTGATCCACCATCTGATTACACTTGGACTAAAAACGATGGAACTGTGTGTTATTTAGGATATTCCAATAAAGACAGTGTTGTATCTATGGCTAAAAGAGCAAAGGAATTAGATATGAAAGTAATGATTGATTTTCACTATAGTGATCACTTTGCAGACCCAGCTTATCAAGATAAACCAGAGGCTTGGGAAAATCATACTTTTAATGAGCTTAAAGAAGACGTATATAATCATACAACAGAAGTTATGACTGCATTAGCAAGTGAAGGAATTTATCCTGAATGGGTTCAAGTAGGGAATGAAACTAACTCAGGAATGTTATGGGATGATGGATACATTTGGGATGGATCTAGTACCCCTAATGTCGCTTCTTGGTCACAACTTATTAATGAAGGTTATAGTGCAGTAAAAAATATTAGTCCATCTTCAAAAGTTATCTTACACTTAGCCCATGGATATGATAATTCTCTATTTAGAAGTGTATTTGATGCCCTAAAAGGCGCTGGTACTAATTATGATGTAATTGGTATGTCTTATTATCCTTACTGGGAAGGCTCTGAATATACTGAAAGTATTAATGATATAATATATAACCTAAATGATATGTCTAGTCGCTATGATAAAGATGTTATGATTTGTGAAATTGGTGGTCTTGAAGA
>JAUNBX010000085.1 GCA_030526875.1 Clostridium perfringens
ATTACTCACCTTTTAGATAGTATCTAACTTTTAAGTGCGTACTTTATTTATAAATTTGTTCGTTATAAAATAAATATAGGAATTAAGAGTAAATTTATATAAGGGAGAGAATAAAAGATGGCACATTTATTAGAATCATTAAAAACTAAAAAATTAACTTTAAACAATAGATTAATTTTTCCACCAATGGCTACTGAAAAATCAAGTGAAGGTGGAAAGTTAGGTCAAGGAATACTAGATTATTATGATGAAAAATCAAAGGGTGGATATATATCATTAATTATTATAGAACATAGCTTTATTAACAAACAAGGAAAAGCTAGCAAAGGGCAATTATCTGTAGCAGATGATAATAACAATGATGGATTAAAAGAATTAGCCAATGTTATTCATAAAAATGGTTCAAAAGCAGTAATGCAAATAAACCATGCTGGAAGTGCTACAACTAGGGAAGTTACAGGAGAAGAAATTGTCGGACCATCAGTTGTAATGCATACACGTGGAAAAGAGATGCCAAGAGAGCTTACAAAGGAAGATATAAAAGAAATAGTTAAGAATTTTAAAGATGCAGCAAAACGTGTTAAAGAAGCTGGTTTTGATGCAGTTGAAATTCATTCAGCTCATGGATATCTATTAAACCAATTCTATTCACCAATAACTAACAAGAGAACTGATGAATATGGTGGAGATGTTTTAAATAGAATAAGAATTCACCTAGAAGTTATAAAGGCTGTAAGAGAAGCAGTAGGTGAGGATTTTCCAGTACTTCTTAGACTTGGTGCTTGTGACTACATGGATGGTGGAAATACATTAGAAGATGCTAAAATAGCAGCTATAGAGTTTGAAAAAGCAGGAATTGATATACTAGATATTTCAGGTGGTGTACGTGGATATATAATTCCTGGAGTTAAGACTCAAGGTTATTTCTCTGATGTTACAGAAGGAATTAAGGAAGTTGTAAAAGTGCCAGTTATATTAACAGGTGGTATAACAGATGCTAAGGCAGCTGAAGAATTACTTTCAGAAAATAAGGCTGACCTTATAGGTGTTGGAAGGGCTATATATAAAGATTCAATGTGGGCAAAAAATGCTATTGAAAGCTTAAAATAAAATAATGTAAATATAAAGGCTTCTAGAGAAATCTATTTAGATAATTCTAGAAGCCTTTTTAGTTGTTCATTAGTATTAATTTTATAAAATCAGCAGTATATTGAGGTTTATTTGTTGTTTAATTATTGATTTAAAAGTTTTGCTCCCATTGAGAAGGCATTTTCTAAATCTATAGGGAATTGTTTTTCTCTATGTTTTCTTTTTTCTTCTTCAGAGAAAAGTTCCATTTTGTATTTTGAATAGTCATTAAATTGATAAGTGTTATTTGAGGACAGAGATAAAGGCGTTGTAAGTATCATTCCAATAGTTGTTTCTAATGAAGTAAAAGTGTGTAAATAACCTATGCTTTCCATCATTTCTTCAGGTACGTTCATTGTATAAATAAATGCTGTTGGCATTTTCTTTGGTGCTATTGAAGTATGGTTTTTATCATAGACTAAATAAGGGAATAATAATCTTTCTAAGAAAGACCTTAATTCACCTGTTACGTCACCAAAATATATTGGAGAACCAAATATAATTCCATCAGCTGTAGATAATTTTTCTAAAACTTCGTATAAATCATCTCTTACTGCACATTTTCCATAGCTTTTACCATCAAGTAATTTACATGCAAAACAGCTTTTGCAACCAGTAAATTTTAGGTCATATAAGTTAATTATTTCAGTTTCAACATCTGGTGTTGATGATTTAACTCCTTCTAAAGCTTTCTTTAATAAGACTGCTGTGTTATTATTCTTTCTTGGACTTCCGTTAATTCCGTAAACTTTCATATTACTCACTCCTATTTTTATTTATATGTAAAATATTAACTACTTTAAAAATTGTTTTTTAACTAATTTGTTTTCTGATATAATTAATATAACATACAGAAAGAAAGAAACAAGTATGCAGTTTTTTCTTTCTTAGTATCTTAAATATACTATTAAGATAATAGGAGATAAAAATGAAAAATACTATTGATTATAATAATGAATATCCAGATAAAAATATATATGAGACAGATTGTCCGATTTTATACGCCTTAGATATAGTAGGGCAAAAGTGGAAACTACCTATTATGTGGTACTTATTTAAAAATGAAAGTACTAGATATAATGAATTAAAGCGCAGTGTTAAAGGTATTACAAACATGATGTTAACTAAATCTCTTAAGGAGTTAGAGGAGCGTGGACTTGTTATTAGAAAACAATATGATATTATTCCACCAAGAGTTGAGTATTCCTTAACAGAGAGAGGAAAAGCACTTCTTCCAACTCTAGATGCACTATATGATTGGGGCGAAGAGCAAATTAAATTTGATAAAGTAAAAAAATAAAAAAGAGCCAATAAGTTTATTGACTCTTTTTTATATTAAATATTATATAAAGTATCTATTGTTTTATTAATTTAATAAGGATATTTATAAGTTTAAATTTTTAGTTCATCATAGAATATGCTGCGCCAAGTAAAACTCTTATATCATGTTCCCCTTTATAGAAAGGTGGAATTACCTTTGTATCGTGTAAGTCGAAGAATGTATAAACAGCTTCTTGAGCAGTACGAGCAGACATTTCTATAGTAAATGTACAAACATCTGGCATTTCAGCATATTGTCCGATAAATGCTAAGTTAGTTGAACATTTTGGAACTACTAAAGGTCTATCAGTTTTGTTACATACCATAAAGTGAGAAGTTATATATGGCATAATGCATGGGCGACAGATTGTAGTTGGTAAATATTCATTTATATCATCTAACCATCCTAATTGATAGCAAAGTTCTTCAAATATTTCTTTACCAGTACATTCAGTCATTGGTTTTTTGATGTAGTCACCAAGTTTTTCAGGGTGTAATGCATATCCCCAGAATACTTCAGTATCTGGATCTTGGTGGATATAGTGAGGTTGTTTTGGAACAACTATGCTCATAAACCAGCCTGAATCTTTAAATGTCATTAAAGCTCCTGTTCCAGGTTTGTTGCTTGAGAACTCAGTATATCTTTCTAAGAATTTTCTATCTTTTAAAGTTACTGTGAATGATTGCCACATTGCTCCAGGAATATCATTACAAAATGGTGCTGGGTTTCCAAACTCAGGAGTTTTTTGAGCTAGGTTTTCCCATAATGCCCAACATCCATTTCCTTCTTTTTTAGGTGCAGCAGCAGGTGTATCCATTGTTCCGATAGTTGCATTTTCAGTCATAGTACCATTTGTAACAAATACTAAATCATTTTCTCTAACCATAATTGAAGTTGGTATTCCGTCTTTAACCATTTTGATTTCTTTAGCAGTCATTTCACCGTTATTTTCAGTAAAATCTATATCTTTAACAGTGCAACCTAATTCAAAGTTTACACCTAATTTCTTTAGGTGAGTTTCAAGTGGTAAAATTAATGAATCATATTGGTTGTATGGAGTTCTGTGAACACCAGCTAATGTATGGATACGAGGCATTTCGTTTATAAATGCATGAGCATATCTTTTAAATTCAAAAGCACTGTGCCATGGTTGGAATGCAAATGTTGTAGCCCACATATACCAGAAGTTAGTTTCAAAGAAATGTGGAGAGAATAACTGATCTATTCTAACTGGAGCAAGTTTATCCTCATCAGCTAACATTAGTTTAATCATTGCCATTCTGTCATCATTATTAAATCCAAGCTTGTCTACATTTTTAACAATTTCATGATTTTCATCAATTAATCTAGCAGTAGAGCAAGTTGGTGTCTCGTTACTAAATTTATAAATTTCATCTGTTACAGAAGTTTTTTCATCTGTAAGTGAAGGAACAAATCTATATAGGTCTAAGATGGCAGTATAGTGTTCGTAGTTTATCATTCTGCCGCCTCTTATCATATATCCTTCTTCAGCATTACCAGAACCATCACAGCTTCCACCGTTTATATTTAATTGTTCAAAAATAGTGATATCTTTAGGATCCATTTTTGCATCACGTATTAAAAATAATGAAGCTGCTAAAGAACCTATACCGCCTCCTACAAAATAAGCTTTTGTTGAGTTATCTACTTTAAATTTTTTTGCCATATCTAAATCCCCCTAAAATTTTATAATTTATATAATACAATGTGTTTATTCGTTAACTTATATATTCATTATAGGAATTAAATACTAATATAGAAATAAACAAAATGGGCTATATGTATAGTTTTTTCACACTTTGATGAAATTGTGAAACTTATACTATATAAAGAATTTCCTATATAAATAAAAATTTTTCTTACAAATTTTTTTTTAATCTGTTAAAATATAAGTATAGACTTAAATATTCACAGTGTTATTTGTAAAAGGTTAGATGATAAAATTTTTAAAATTAAAATAATGAATTAAGAATGGGTTCTTTATAGAAAAATTATAAAAACGCTTACAAATTGTGAAATTTAATTATTATTCAAAAGGAGTAGAGATTATGTTTGAAGTAAATGATTATGTAGTTTGTGGGGGTAATGGTGTATGTAAGGTAATTGATATAGGAATACCATCTATGAGCATATGTGACAATGAAGATCAATACTACAAATTAGAACCCATATACGAAAATGGAAGTACTTTATATATTCCAGTTAATAATGATAAAGTTGTTATGAGAAAAGTATTATCAAAGGAAGCTGTAGATGAATTAATTAAAAATATGGACTCAGTAGAGTTATTAATTTTTGAGAATGACAGAGAATATGAGCAAAGATATAAAGAAATTCTGCATAAATATGATTGTAGAGAATTAATTAAAATAATTAAGACTTCATATTTAAGAAGACAAGATCGTCTAGCAGAAGGAAAAAAAGGAACATCTACAGATGAGAAATATTTAAAGATAGCAGAAGATTATTTATATGGGGAATTTGCAATTGCCCTTAATATACCTAAAGATACTGTTAAAGAATTTATAGTGCAAGAAGTAAAAAAATACGCATAGTATAAATTTCATATAAATATGCCTCCTTAAAACTAAGACAAAGTTTTAATGGAGGTTTTTTTTATAAATGAATAGTTAATAACTTAAAAACACCTCTTAAAAATAAGAGGTGTTTTTAATATACAACTTATAAATCTAATAAAAATTATAATGTACTTTTCCAAGAAGTATTAATTTGAGTTTTTGAATTTCTCACACAAGGGTCTCCATCTTTTATATCTTTATTGTTTTGTGTGGTTTTATTTTTTTTATTATTCATCACAATCACTCTCCATAATATTATTCTACAAATTTTATTAGAATTAATGTGTACAAAATTATTTTGTGCATAATATCTTTATTTATAAGAGATTTTTATACCTTAAAAGGAATTTAAAG
>JAUNBX010000086.1 GCA_030526875.1 Clostridium perfringens
AACAATTATATAAGTTAGGTTAAACAATAACAATAACTTATACTTCTATTTTTGCTTTTTTATAAAATATTATGGCACTTAAAATAACTAGGGCACATATAAAGGCATAAACAAAGAATAAATTATTTCTCATACTTCCTAAAAGTATTATAATAGAACCTACTATAGCCAAAATAGGATTTATAAATCCTTTAAATATTCCCTTTACTTCCTTTTTAATTCCCATTCTTATAACCTTTATATAAAAGACAATATATAAAACATAATTTATAGTTATTGATATCTCAGATATATCTGAATTTTGAAGCATATTAAATTTAACTGTTATATAATGAATTATCATCCAAAACAAAGAAATTCCTAATACTAAAACTGCTGACAAAATAGGCATCTTGTATTTATCACTTATTTTTGATATACTTTTAGCCCTTGGAAACATATTTCTAACAGCTAAAGAATAAGGCATTCTTATATATCCCATAGTAAGACCATTTACAGTTCCCATAATAGATATTATAACGAAAATTAGTATAAGCTTAGCTCCATAAGCTCCAAAAATACTATTAGCAGCTACATTCACATGGGAATCTCCTAAAGCCATTACATTTTCAACACCTACATAACTACTAATTCCAACAAAATATAGGATATAAATAATCAATATAAAAATTGGTGCTATAACTAAAGCTTTTGGAAGGCTTTTTTTAGAATCTTTTATTTCATGTCCAATTGATGTTGAAACTATCCACCCATCAAAAGAAAAAGCTATAGGTGCTATTGCGCTAATCCATCCTGTTTGAGCAAAAATCTTAATATGTTCCCCTGTTATATACTCTGGATTTCCAAAAATAAGCCCTACTATAGCAATTATAATAAGTGGTATAAGCTTAATTACAGTTGCTGCATTTTGAAACCATCCTGAAAGCTTAAAGGATAAAATATTAAATAAAAATATTAAAGTCATAATTGCTGTCCCTATAAGTATTTGAATCTCTAAACTCTCCTGAACCCCAAAAAGCATACAACCGTAAATGCCAGTAACCCAAGAAACAACAGCTATTATAGTTGGATAATATAAAAATGTATGAAACCATCCAAAAGCACAAGCAAAACCTTCATTTAAGGAATATTCAGCATAGGTTATAACCCCACCAACCTCTGAATTTCTTGAAGCAAGTTCTGCAATACTTAAACTTCCAAATATAATTCCAAGTGCTGCAATAGCAAAAACTAATACTCCAAGTCCTATACTTCCATTTGTTGCAATTAGAATATTATCACTTTTAAAGAATATTCCTGACCCAATTACTATTCCTATTATCATAGCAATGGCTGTAGGTAGTCCGTATCTATTTTCCTGCATATAAAATTCCCCCTAATTTTATCAATTTTTATATTTTATTAAATATAACATAAATTTTACCATTTTAAAATAAAATTCGTAAATAAAATAATGGTTTTATATAAAAATTAATATAAAACCATTTACATAAATATAAATTTGAAAATTTTAACCATGAACTACTTATTTAAAATGTACAATAGATTCCTCACCACTATTCAAAACTCTAAACTCATAGTTTTCACTAAGCAAATATTCTATTACTTCAGGAAGCGCTTCAACAGTTGATACTTTAGGATTTAAATCATGAAAAAGTATTATTGCATTACTTTTGCCTTTACATCCATTTATAACATTTTGCACTATTTCATCTTTAGTTAAACATTGTCTAGAAGCATCTCCTGAGGTAACATTCCAATCATAGTACTTGTAACCTTCCTCACTCATAACTTGGACTAACTCATCCATAATTACATCTCCACCATACCTTTTACTTACTGTGTTATTAGAACCACCTGGAAACCTTAGCATATAGGTTGGCTTTATTCCGTACTCTATTAAAAGCCTATTAAGCTTATTAGTATCACTTTTAAAATCTTCTACTGAAGAATATATCTCATTATATTCATGGCAGTAAGTATGATTTCCTATGCTATGTCCTTCTTTATACATTCTTATATATGTATCTTTAAATACAGGCTTCCCATTAACAAAAAATGTAGCCTTTATATTATATTTTTTTAATATGTCTAATATTCTATACGTGTTTTTAGATGGTCCATCATCAAAAGTTAAGTATGCTATCTTTTTCTTTTCCTGATTATCTTCTAAAGCCTCTCCATCTGCATCTATGTAATCTACGTCATCTCCTTTGTCTTTAGAAATTTTTCTATCACTAATGGAACTTGCAGTTACTACTTCCCTATAAATACTACTTAATGGATTTATAAACCATGTTAACACTAAAAATACTCCCATTAAGTAAAATATTAAACCCATCTTTTTCTTCATCTAAACTCACCACACCTATCCTTATATTAGACTACAGCCCTTTAATAAATATAGTATGTGCAATTTTTTATATAATGTATAATGTAAGTATTGGTATTTATGTATAAAAGGAGCTATATAAATATAGCTCCTTTTATTTTTGAATTATTCTACATGAGTATGATTTCTTATATGATTTATACAATAGCATCTATGGTCTTTACATTTTGAACAATATCTAAATTCCATTTTAGGATCATCTTCATCTGTGATACCACAAACGCTACATATATGTCTAGGTCTTACAACCTTTAAGTGAGAAGCATGTCTTCTCTTTCTAGATTTAGTTTTCATATTTTTTTTACCCTTGCTTAAAATATAAGGTCCAAAAAATATAAAGAAACTAATTACAGGAGCTATAACAAGTAACCTTTGTCCCATACTAGATGCAGTGATAAATTCATAAGCTATAAGTGCTCCACTTAAATATCCAAGATATTTAACTTTAACAGGAAGTATAAAGAATATTAAAAACTCAACATCTGGATATACCATAGCAAAGGCTAAAAACAATGAACTATTTAAATACCAAGCACCAGCTGGCATCCCTGTTAGAAATGAAACTACAATTGTTACTATCATTCCTAAAAGATAGTACACATTGAATCTAAAACTTCCCCATGCTCTTTCTAACCCTGAACCTATTATATAATAAAGATACAGTGTAAAAACAATCCATAATATGCCCGTGCTAGGTGGAACAATTATAAATGATATCACCCTCCAAATTTGCCCCATCATTACTAATTGTGGAACTAAGTATAACTTTGATACTATATTTCCTCCATCAATTAGTCCTAAAACATAAATAAAGCCAGTTAATATCGTTATATAATACATTAAATTTTTAATGCAGAATTTTCCAAATCTTTTCTCTAGTTTATCTATCCAAGTTATTTTGCCTAACATTTTAATTTATATCCTCCTTTTATTAAAGTTAATTTTACTTATGTTTCTATATAATTTTATTAAAATACCTTGATTTTCATATAAATTTACTTTTTTAAAACTTTCCTAAATATTAACATATATTGCTAAGGTTATTATAATATATTTCTAAGGAATAATCTACCTATATAAGTATAAGTTAATAAAAATATAAAAATACCTCTAGAAATCATAATACCTGATTTCTAGAGGTATCTTTTTAAATTATTATACTAAATATTTACTTGTTATAGATTGGAATCTTTCTTTATTATTTTCAAACCAATCTTCAAATTCCATATTTTCTTTTTTAAGTTCTTTAGCTATTTCCATTAAATATTCAGGAATTTTAACTTGTAATATTTCCCCAACATGAGTTCCAAGCTTAGTCTTTCCAACTTCTAATTTACCCCCAACATGAAGTTCAAAAGCATTTTGCATAGCTCCATCTACTCTCTTCATCTTTCCAGCAAATCCTATTGGCATAAGTTCATGGACTGTACAAGAATTTGCACATCCTGATATAGAAAGTCTTGGAAGTATATCTTCTGTCATATTATTTTCCTTAAAATATTTTAATATTTCCTTTAATAGTGATTGAGATTCCATAGCACCCATTTGACATGTTGGAACACCAATGCAAGATACTGAATTTTCAAGTCTTGTTTTTCCTGTCATAGAATCAGTTAAGTCTAATATTTCCTTAGCTTCTTCACCATTTAGATTTACTATATAAAAACCTTCGGTCATAGTTAATCTTAATTCTACATCTTCTAAATTCTTTATAGCATTTAAAACTTTTTCTAAATCTAAAGTCTTAAATTGTCCACCTTGAGGTTTTACATATACGCTATATAAACTTTCTTGCTTTTGTTCTACTAATCTAAATGATTTTATATCTGTTTTAACTCCAGATTTTGTTATCTTTCTTTCAGAAGGCTTTACTTTTAAAGTATCACCATACTTTTTAAAAGCTTCTTCTAAATGCTTACTATAACAATTTTTAAATTCTTCTTCTCCCATTCTCTCTGCAATATATCTTATACGGGCTTTTCCATGATTATTATAATCCCCCTCAGCCATAAATAAGCTTGTCATAGCTTCTACATGATATACTACATCTTCTGGATTTATAAGAGTTTCAAGCTCTATTCCTATTCTTGGATTTCTTCCAAGTCCACCACCTATAAATACTTTAAATTTATTTTCATCTCCATCTTTAACAGCTAAAAATCCTAAATCAACTGCTGTCACATGACCTTCATCATCTATATCATTAGATACTGCTACTTTTAATTTTCTTGGTAAATGATAACTCGTTATTTGTCTCATAAAATTATCATTTATAGCAAATGCGTAAGATATTACATCAAAAGCTTCTCCAATTTTCACACCAGATAAGGGTGAAATTGCAACATTTCTTGGATTATCTCCACCTGCACCTCTACTACAAATTCCAAACTCCAATGATTCTTTTAAAACATCACATACATTATCTATGCTTACTCCATGAAGCTGAACTGCTTGTCTAGTTGTAAGATGTACATTTTCTAAATCATATTTTTTAGTTAAATCATGTATAAATTCTAAAGTTTTAATAGGAATTACACCAGATACTGTTCTTAGCCTAACCATAAAGCTTTTTCCATCTCTATGAGCATATGCACACATTTTACCTGACGCCTTTTTAAATTGTGCTTTATTTAACTCTCCATTTAAAAATTTGTGCCCTATTTCTCTAAACTCTTCTATTTCATTAAGTATGTCTTCTTTTAATTTAAAATCCATTTTATTAATCCTCCTAAATATGTAACCATATTGATATTCATATTTTAATTTCCGTA
>JAUNBX010000087.1 GCA_030526875.1 Clostridium perfringens
TACTATTTAATTCTAATGTATCATTTAAAGACTTCTCTACATCTTCTGTAAAATAACATAAATAATACCGATATAAGAATAATATAAGTTCTCTATGACCTTTTAAATCATACTTCCTTAATTTACATAGCTTTATTATGTCCTGTAACCTCGCATAATAAAGACTTCTTTCTCTATAGATATATTTTACCTTTTTAGGTCTACCTCGTCTTACAGAAACCTTCTCGCTTAATTCAGGCATATATTCGTTTTGTATCTCTCTTAACTCATACAAATAATCATAATTATCTATTATTTTTACTTCTGTATGTGTTTTAGAATTAATACTACCTGGTACTCTTAATATTCTTGTTGCATCTAATGCTTGTCTATCTGCTCCAAATTCTTTTAAAGTTTTATATAAATATTCTTCTGCTGCTTTCCAAAGGGGTAAAGCCATACTTGGAACCTTCTTTATAAGCCATATTAAATATAAACCTCTTCCACTATCTATAATTAAATTAGGGATAGGTACATTTTTTCCAAAGTAATTTTCACATAGATTCATTAAAATCTGCTCTTTAGTAAAACCAGTTTTATATGTATCCAAATCTATAAATAATGCATTAAGTTCTTTGAGGCATTCTAGCCGTCTATAAGTCTTATAAAAGGTGTTTAGAGTAATATATACATTATCTTCATCATACTTTAGTTCTACTAACTGTATATGCTTATAATGCCACTGTTTATATCCTTCATTAGATATTTTAGCTTTAGTTATCCACCCTTGACTATTTCTATGAACAATATTTATATATTTAATACTTGTCGATAGATTTTCTTCATCTTCCTGTTTTAAAGCTAATACCACTTTTCCTTTTCACCTCCCTTATTAGTCAAATTATAACATAATTCCTATATCTCTCTATTTTTTTATGTTTATTTTATTATTTTTTTGTTATGCGTATACGCTATATAGTATAATAACTATATAGGATAAATTAAACTAAGGAGGAATTAAATGAGTTTAATAAGAAAAATGAGGAAACTTAATAACAGAAGCTACACGGTAGCGTTACCTAGAGAAGTAAGAGAGCTGTTAAAGCTTGAAGAGAATGATAATGTTGAATATGTCATAAAAAAGAATAAAGTGATTTTAAGAAAATCTAATGACGATAAAGATAAAGAGGATATTAATGAATAAAACAGTTATAGATGAACTCAAAGACCTGGTTAAAAACTACGATATCTGTAGTCTATATTTAGATTTTAATAAATCTTGCCCCTTATATGGGCATAATGTTAAATTAGGAAATACCCCTAGAATCTTATGTCCTAAATGCTCTAAATCATATGATGTTATAGATATATTAAAATTAAAGTACAACGTTGATAATCTAGGTCTATTAAAACTATTAAGAAATAACCAATTAAATATAGCTCCTGTGAACAAAAGTAGACTTGCTTATCTACGGAATCTACATGTAAAAAAAGAAATGGAGATATCCAAAAAACAACAAAGAATAAATAATATGATTATTCATAATTCAACTGAACTAACTGATAATTCAATAAACTATTTAAAACATAGGGCTATATATGAAGCTCTGAGCCTCATAGGCAAGAATATTATAGATATTAGGACAAATAACCTATATGGACAAAGAAACCATTCTATATCGCTTTAGAAGGCAAAAAACAGCTATTCAAAAATCTATTCATAAAAATGATACTGGTCAAAGGTTTGTGAGAAACTTAGGCAGTGTATCTCCTATATCTCATAGAAGCCCTAATAATACTACTAATGAATTTATTATAGTTGAGGGAATAGAAGATGCCTTAAGTGCTTTAATTCTAAATAAGAATTTTATTTGCCTTAATAGTGCATCCAATTTCAAAAAGTTTGAAAGTGTAATAACAAAAAGCCCTTCTTCCTTTCAAAAATTCAAATTCGAACTATGTACTGACAATGATGAGAAAGGACTCGAATGTATGAAAAATTTAGAGGGATTATTTAAAACAATTGTTTACAGTATTCAATAAGCGACTATTTTCTTCAAATTCAGGATTTACAGTTGAAAGACATTAACGACCTATTAATATACAATTTTTCTAAAACACACAAAGGAGGCGTTATATGAATAAACTCAAGATAAAACAATATATAACAGAGGACGATACTATCCCATATAAAATCTTTGAAAGCTTACTTGAAAAACAACAAGTACTCTTAATTAGTGCTATGAAGTCAGGTAAAACTTCTTTTGTAATGCACTATCTTGCTAACAAATTTAAAGAACTCAATATACAATTAATTTTTATTAGTCCTACAAGATCATTACTAGATAATGTCCAAAGTAAATATAAAGTAATTAAATGTAATGGAGATGTGAAGAGTATTAAACTAAACAATCTTATTCCTATAGTTTCTACTCCTGATAGTCTTCCAAAAGCTATAGAAGCCTGTGAACTAGATAATAGGCAATTCATTTTAGTTTATGATGAAGCCCATCAAGTTATTGAAAATATTAGTTTTAGAGATAAATTAAAAAATCCATTTTTAATCTATGAAAATGAATTATGCATTGCTCTCTTAGCTATGACGGCAACTCCTGAACCCCTTGAGAATATGCACTTTGATACTAGATTCTATATAGAACCTAAAAATAAGTTTTATATTTCTTCTAAAACAAATATAATAAAAAATTTCATAAACAATGAGGATAATATGTTAGCCTTCTTGTTAGAAATTAAAAAAAGACACAAAGGAAAAATTTTATTTATTAGAATTAATAATAAATCTACAATAAAACTCTTAAGAACAAAACTATCTAACTGCATAGCTTGGTATAGAGCCGATGAAATCACAGAGGGAAAACAATATAAAGATGATATGGACAAGTTCCAAGAAATCATACAAGGAAATGATATCAATAAAATTGATTATATTTTAACTTCTTCCCTAGGTGATGTAGTGGTCGAATATTTATTAAATTAGTTCCTCCAGTAATCAAAATAATATTATTTTTCATTAAACTACCTCCCTAAATTCCTTCTCTTTTCAATTTTGTAAGTGATAAAAAATATTACTAAAGATATTAAAAATAAGATTAAATATGTTAAACATAATTGAAACTGATTTGAAGAATTTAATTTTCCTCCATACATAGTTATAAAAAACGTAATAATTCCAGTTATAGTTCCAAAAACAGCACTAGCTAGACCTGCATTATCAGAAAACATACTCATTGTTTTTGCCAAAGCGTTAGGAACTATAAACCCAATACAATAAAAAATAAGAAATATTGGGATTAAAACAGCTAATAAATTAAGATTAAATATAAAAAATACAATTAGCATAATGAAACTTCCCATAATCGCTGAAATTATTCCAAATATTAGCAATTTATTTGAATTAAATTTAGTTATTACGAACCTATTAGTCATTGCTCCACAAAAATATGCACATCCTAAAAACATGGCTATATTTCCATAAGACTCTACAGAATATTTTAAAGATGTTTCAATTATAAATGGTCCTACAGTGTTAAATAAAACTATTGCTGCATATCCTAAGGCCGAAATTATTGTAATAAAAACAAATAATCTATCTGTAGAAATCTTACTTATATCTCTGATAGACTTTTTTATATTGAATTCTGATAGATTAAGATTTGTTTCTTTAAATTTTATTACTGAATAAATAAAAACTACCAATCCGTATATAAAAAATAAATAAAAATTTGCTTTCCATCCAAAGTATTTAGCTAATATTCCTCCCATAAATGGAGCTATAATTGGCCCTAATGACCAACTTAATGTAAAATAATTTGATAACTTGGATAACTCAACACCTGAAAATACATCTACAATCATAGCTCTAGCAACCACTGCTAATCCAGCTACACAAATCCCTTGAAGGAATCTACTAACTTCTAAAATCATTAAATTAGGAGAAAAAATTGAAATTAAACTAACTAGAGAGAAACCAATCGAACTAATTAAGAGTATTTTCCTTCTTCCAAAGCTATCAGATAATACTCCTAATATTATCTGACCAATGCCATAACCTAATAAATAAAGACTTACAGTAAGTTGCACTAAAGAATCTATACTTCTAAAATACAATGCAATTTGTGGTAAAGATGGAACGTAAAGATCAACCCCTAATCCCATTAAAAATGGAACAATAAATACTAAAATATAAATACTTTTTTTACCATTATACTCATTAACTTTATTTTAAATTTTTGTCACCTTATTTCTTTGAAAAAATTAACATATGTAATATAATATTATTGCTTAACTTAGTAGAGCTCTTATCAAGATTTATTATATTATTAAAAAACAACCCTGTTAAGTATGCACTTATAAGTAATATTATTACTGAAAGGAAAGAATTATGGAAAAGTGGTCACAAGATGAAAAAAAATGTCCAATCTCTTTTACTCTATCTGTTTTAGGTGGTAGATGGAAATGGTTAATTTTATATAAATTATATATTTTTAATAAACTTAGATATAGTGAATTAAAAAAGGTTATACCTTCTATAAATTACAAAATGTTAAGTCAAGAATTAAAAGAATTAACGGAACATAACCTAATTATAAGGGAAGTAGTAGGTGAAGTTCCCCCTAAAGTTGAATATTCTCTATCGAATGATGGAAAAACAGTAATCCCCCTTTTGATTGCAATGTCAAATTGGGGTAGTGAACATAATAAAATCTATAAATAGTTCTAATTATAAAAACAGAAAAAATAGTTTACTAACTCAGCCTCTCTAAGCTAAGAAACATAGGTTCAAAATACTTTATAATACGATTCGAAAAAATTTCATATTTTTTATTAAAACCTATATAGTAAAAGGGGCTGTATCAAAATAACATTTGATACTAAGCCCCAAAAAGAGGATTCGAATTTGAATCCTCTTTTTTGCGTATAATATTTTTATGAAAACATTAAAAAATAATGAAAATACTACACACTTTCATCAAATAGATTGCCCAATTAATTTAGAAATTATTATAACAAAAGAGGATTCGGTGATATTACTATATGAAATTACGGAAGGATTAGATTATTCAAATCTATATAAAACTTACTCTACAATAGATAGAAATCCAGTAATCGAGCCAAAAACTTTATTTAGAATATTAGTTTATGGATAT
>JAUNBX010000088.1 GCA_030526875.1 Clostridium perfringens
AACTATACTTTATTTGATACTTTTATTGTATAGTAATTTAAACTATTTGTCAATTTATTTTGATACTTTTATAAATAATATTTACACCAAAAGTTATTTTGACACTTTTATGATATACAAATCATTATTAATTCACATTTCGAAATAAAAAATAGACTAGAATTGAATCCAGTCATATTTTTATAATTTTATTTATCTTCAATTACGCTTATAGGATAAGGCTGTTAATTAAGCTAGCTTTATATTTAATTATAAATAAAATTGATAATATTATATAATTTATTCCGAACAGTACATAAATTGATAAGAGACCTAATTTTGGTGCTAAAAATACTATACATGTAAGAGTTATAATATTTATAATAAAACTATATTTTAAAACAAATTTTTCAAAGCCTATTGCTTGTAAGCTGGATTTATAAATATTTTGAATAATATTTAACAGTTGTATTATTAAACAAATAAAAATAATTTTATTACAACTAGTAACTATTGAGCTATCATCAGTTATCAAATGAAGAATGTCCATCTTAAATAACATTACAAAAATCAAAGTAATAATAAAAATCATAAGTGTTAATATGGTTATAGTTTTACTAATATTTTTACACATCTCATAATCACTTTTAGAATGGTATTCACTAATTAATGTTATAGCGGTAGAAGAATATGCGAACATAGGCATTAGTAAAAATTGAATAATATTTAATAACAAAGAATATGTAGAAAGTTCAATTACACCTAATCTAGTAATAATAATATTGATGCCAAATACAAAAATTAATTCTTGAAATAATTCTTGGCTCATTAAAGGAGTTGATAATTTTATGAACTTATTAATGTATTTCTTAAATATATTTTTATTTAATTTAAATTTAACTAAATTCCTTGTAAAATAACCATATATTAATATATTAATACATAAAGAAATTACTGTTCCAATAGAAGCACCCTCAGCATTTAGTCTAGGAAATCCAAACCTCCCAAACACAAGAGAATAATCTAAAAATAAATTAATAATATTTACTACTATGGTAGTGAAAAAAATATATTTTGTTTTTCTATATATTTTAAAAACTGTAGAAAATATAAAAATAATCAAATTAAGTCCTATTGTTAAACCAAAAATTTTAGTATACATCAATGATTCTTTCAATGCTAAGCCATTAAGCCCGAATATATTACTCAAAATAAACTTAGTGAAAATAAAAATAATTAAAAAACATATTAAACCAATTATCCCTCCTAAAACAATTGATAATGAAAATAACTGATTTATTGCCTCCTTATCCTCACTGTTTTTTGAACCCATTATATTAAATGCAACGGATGAGATACCTAATACACCTATAAGACTATTTATAATGGTAATAACCAAGTTTACACCTGCAAATGAATTAACAGAAAGATGACCTATTATAGCTTCATCTATTAATGTCATTAACATTGAAGAAGATGATGATAAAATTATAGGGATAGCTAATGAATTTATTTCTTTGATTCTGTATTTATGATATATACTCATTTTATATTATTTTAAGTTTTTTTAAATTATTTTTTATAACATCTAAGGCACCAAAGGAATTTATAAAAGCCATCATATCTTTTTCAAAAATTATACTAGAAATATGATATTTATCAACAAAATATCTTATTATACTTTCTTTAGTTCTATTTTGTGATACTAAGTATAATATTTCTGCACCTATTTCATTTATTGTATAATATTCTAATTTAATAGGATTAAATGTTATATACTTATCTTTTTCTTTTCTTAATATCAAAGTTCTTACTCCTTTTATGCGAAAAACATCTTTCATAGATATATCCCCCTTTTTTAATTTGATTCATAAAAACAACTTTCATCAGACGAACATAGAGCCCCCCCTAAATTAAAAGCTGTAGAACGACAACCTCCACCACACCAAGTATGAGGACATTCTTTACATTTTCCTCTTAAATTTTCAAACTTCATATTTCTCAATTTTAAAAAAACACTTGAGTTATCCCATATATCTTTTAAACTTTGTTTTTTTATATTTCCAGCAAGTAATGAATTTATACCACTCATTAATTCGCAGCCATACACGTCACCATTAGCATCAATATAACAAGAAGATATACCAGCTTTGCAGGATATTTCTCTATTATAATTATTATTTTCCTCTTGTTCCCATAAATATAACAAATCTAATTTATCATAATATTTTAATGGAAAATAATATAACCAAAATACATCACTTTCATTAGGTGGTACAATTTTAAAATTTAATTTAATTTCTTCATTCTTTTTCATATCAGTTAATTTATTAAATACCTCATACCAAGTATTTTTATCAACTAACAAATTACCAGAAGTGGCTCTTCCAGTGGGGCAAAGTACCATAACACTCATATACTCTATACCAAGTTTTTCATTAAATTTTATACAGTCTATTAAGTTATTCACATTTATCTTGTTTAGGGTAAATAAAGTTGAAACAGGTAAGTTATATTTTTGTAAATTTTTTATTCCATTTATAGTTTTCTCAAAACTTCCCTTACCTCTAAAATATTCATGTATTTCTGGTCTATCTCCATCTAATGTAATACAAATTCTATTAAAATTATATCTAGTTAATTTTTTTGCAATTTCTTCAGTAATTAAAGTACCATTACTATTTATTATTGTAGCGTAATCATATTTTGTAGCTTCATTTAAAATGTCAAAAAAATCACTTCTCGTAAATGGTTCTCCTCCTGATAAAGATATTCTATGTATATTTAAATCATGTACTTCCTTAAATAATTTTTTGAATTCTTCTAAATTCAACTCATCCTCATAGCAATTTCCTGCCGATACAGAACAATAATCACATCTTAAATTACACCTTTTAGTTGTAGTTATGTCTATAAAACAAGGTGACTTATAAAAATCTCTCATAATAATATATCCCCCCAAAATTATATAACGAGGTCAATAAAATACATCGACCTCGCTTTTTTGTTTTAATTCAATATGTTAGAATTTTCCCCATGCTATTAAAGAACTTGATTCTGGTACTTCATATTTCATGTTAAACACCTTCTTTATATTGATTTAAACAAAATTTTGTTTGACATAATTGTATATAATTTTTAATTTTTTTACAAATTCATTATTATATGCTCGTCTCTCATTAACCTCCATATTTTTCTATAATTTTTAAATAAATTATCATTAAGTAATTTAACTTAGAATATCTATGTTTTTCACAAAATATCATTTTGTAATAATTAGTATAAATTTAATATTAATATTAAATTTATACTAATTATTTTATGATAAATAATTAATTATATGATATTTTTTTTAATATTTTATCAATTAAAATTCTTTATAAAATATTTTTTCTATATTGAAAAATAACAACCATTTAATTTTACGTAAAATACTGTTTTAAATAATTTCAAAGTATAATGACCTAAAACACTTTTTCATAATATTTTATCCCCCCTTTCATGAGTTTTGGGAAATTTGCGTGAGGAAGGCTACCAATGCGACTTTTAAAACATTTTTTTCATCTCCAAAGCCTACCCCCCTTATATTTTTACACTTAGAATTTTCTTTGAATAATAGCCTTTTTAATTGCTATTATAAACCAATATATAAGCAAAATAGCTAAAGGATCAAACACCATTAACCAACTTATATTAACTAAACTTAATAATTTAAATGCAAATAGTATTATAGTAAGTAATATACATAGCAATTCCATTTATTATTTCCTTTCTAAAAGCACATAGCCATTTTTAGTCCATAATGTGCTATACCCATGCAATCAACTAGTCATGTAGCTATACCAATTCCTATAAGTGGCATACTATCATCTTCTTTCTACTCTCTATATTTCTTAATTAATACTCTTAAATCATGTTGAGTTTTTAATTTTTCTTCTTTACTCATTAAATATTTTCTATGAATCTTTTGATGGCAGCTCTCACATAAACTAATTAAATTATCTTTTTCAAATCTCTTTGACCAATCTTCCTTTAATTCTTTTATATGATGTACTGTATCCATATTGTTTAATTCTCTATGCTCTAAGCATAATAAACATAAATTATTATCTAAATTTTTTATAATATCTCTTTCATTTATCCATTCTTTAGAGCTATAAAACTTTTGTTCTATAATATCTTTTCTATCTTTCTTATAAATGCTATGTCTTTTGCTTAATTTATCTTTGCAGCTACTACAACATTTTTCTTTTACATCTATAAGATTTCTATTACATAAACCACAAAATTTTTTCATTTTTCCATCTGATTTTTAACACCATAAAACATAACTTAATACTAATTGTGTTACTTTTCTAAAATCCTTTCAAATCATAATGATAATGCATATTGGCAGTACTTTTAAAAAATAAAAAGCAACATAGCCTCAATATGTTACTTTCCTCATTTAAACCATTCATAACAAATATTCTCATATATCTCGCTATTTCTTCGCCATTTTTATTACTCTTAGTAAGAGCTGAAGAATGAGTATCAGAATTTAAAAAAGGTCAATAAATAGACCAGATACTAAAGTACCCTATAATACAAGCTGAAAAAATTTGCTACCTGTTGAACTAATATCTTTTTTATTCTATAATACAAAAGAACAAGGGTAATATTACCCTTGTTCTTTTAAATATTTTCTATCACGAAGATACGTATCTTTAGATATATTGAGTGTCAAACATATATCTTTTTGTTTTAGACCTTTTGCAAGAAGGTCTCTTATTTTTCTTCTTCTTTGTGACATTTGTTCTTCTTTTGTTATTTTCCCATCTTTTTTTAACTTTTCATAATACTTATTTTTATTATATTCATTATTTCTTCTCTTATATTCTTTCTTAGAAATTATTGTTTTCATCTCTCTTTGCTCTACATCCAATATTTCTAGGAGATTTATAAGAGTTTCATTCTTGTATTTATAGTCCTTATTTTGGTTTTTAAATACTGTTTCTGCTGATTTAGTAGCCCTTCTAACCTCTTTTTCACTTAATGGTTGTCTAAACATACTATTTAATTCTAATGTATCATTTAAAGACTTCTCTACATCTTCTGTAAAATA
>JAUNBX010000089.1 GCA_030526875.1 Clostridium perfringens
GTTAGTGCTAGGCTTACTTTGTGTAGTACTTCCACCAGTACTTCCTGTACTTTCAGAAGCTTTTGTAGCTGTAGATTCTTTCTTCTCTGAAGTCACTACTTGACTACTCTCAACTTTAGCATTTTCATATAATGAATCATTTTTTTGTTGTCCGCTATAATTCCCTGTATTTCTTGCTAAAATATTATTTAGATTTTCTACCTCCTTAGAATCTGTATTATCCCCACTTGTTATAACTCCTAATAAAGTTACATCTCCTCCATTATTATTTACTACTTTTATTTCGTTTTCTCCAGTTAAATTACTAGATATTAATATATATTTAATTTCCTCACTTTCTGACTTTGTATCTATTCTCCTATACAATACCCTATTTACATATATCTCAATTATTCCACCATTTTTGTTGGTTTCATAACCTAAGCCTATAATATTTCCTTCTACTTTATATCGTATATAGTCACTTTCTGTGTTACTTTTGACTTGGTTTTGAGAAACACTAAATCCTTTCTTTTTATCCCCCTTTACAGTTATTTTATAAGGTTCAAAAAGTGTTGTTACTCCATAATAAACATCCTTATACTCAGTATCTATTTCTTTTTTATTCTCTACATTATTTTCTATAATGTTTATTAAAGTATTAGAATAAGTTTCTCTAAAATCTTCTATTCCCTCTCCTTCTACTTCACTATTTAATATTTCTTCATTAACTTTAGCTAATTCTAAATCATAATATTTTGACAATCCATTTATAATTTGATAGTAAGTATCATTAACTACAGTATTATGCTTTATTACAGGAATTATATCAACTGAAGTATTGTTATATTTTAAATCTCTTAATATACTCTCATAAATTCCACTAAAATTAGTTTTACTAATCTCCTTTTCATCACTATTTTCAAAACATAAGAAAACTAAATCAAATTCCCTATCTTCAAGGTCTATATATTCATTTAATTGTTCATAAATACTAGCCTCATCTATAGATAAATCAATTAAATTAACTTTAGAATTATAATTATCTTCTACAAAAGATACCACATCATCATTTAAAATAACATCTCCTAAATAACTCTCATCTCCTAATAAAAGTATATTGACTTCTTCTCCTTCTGTAATTTTGTTATAACCAGTTACAGAATTTATATTTTCCGTCTGTTCAGTAATTCTTAAAGATTTATAGTTAGATGCTAAAGCGCTTTTACTTTGAAAGTATCCCACCACTGAAAGACTTAAAACCGATACTAAAACTCCTCCTATTACTATTTTTTTTCTTCTACTACCTTTAATCACTTTATTAAAGCTTTTTGATATGGAGCCCTTTAAAGTTTTTCCTTTGCTTCCTATTTCCTTTCCTAATTTCCCCCTTTTTACCATAAAAGTTCTCCTTAAATCATATTAAATTTTATAAACCTATTTTAATGTAATCCTTAATTAATACTAAAATTTTTCTATTATATTAAATTTTTAATTCTTAAAAACATAATATAAATTAATGAAAATCTAAATAATATACATTTACTTTAGGCTTATTTGATACAATAAATTATAATACATTTTGGTTATTTTTTCCATAAATACTCAAATAAAAATTCTCTAATATTTTAGCTTCTTTTTTTGAATCATAGCCTAATTTATTCATCTTATATTTTATATAGTTTTGTTTTATACTATTTCTCAAAGAAGCCTTATCTAAAATATTTTTAGCTAAAAGTTCTTTATCTTCATTAGGTCTAAAACTATAAACAAGGTCCAAATTTAAATCTAAGTCATTATCTATACTTTTTAAGACTATAGAAGGCAAATCATTTTCCTGAGCTTTTATTAAAAAACTATTTATCTCTAAATCAGATATAAACATCATTACATCAAAACTTTGCATAACATCCTCTTCTAAATATCTTTTTTCATCTAACAAAATTACATCATTACTTAAATCATACTTATTTACGTCATGTTTTACTTCTTCTTTAAAATCATTATTTAAAACAATTATCAATTTAGAGTTTTTATTCTCATCTTTAATTTTCTTAAAAATTGAAATTATTTTTTTATTGTTTTCTTCTTTATTAGATTTATTTATATACCCTACAACTACTTCATTATTTATATCTAAGCTACTTCTTAAATTTTTTCTCTTATTTTCCTTATAAGAGAACCTATCTAAATCAATAACATTTCTTAAAAGAGTAAATTTTTCAAACTCTCCAAAAAATAAGTTTCCTTCTTCTTTTGAATAAGCAAACTTATAATTTGAATTCTTATTTACAGAAAATCTTAAATATCCTCTTCTATTAAATTTAATATCTTTATTATACATATGAGCTATTCTTACTCTTACCCCTGCCTTTTTAGCCTCAGATAAAATTACTCCGCTAAACCTATCTAAATAACAATGAAGTATTTCATATTCTTTATGATTTTCAAAAAACTCCCTAGCCTGTTTTCTATATTTATAGACTCCAACTTTTTTTAAGCTATCTATTTTAAATACATTTCCTCCAAGAGATTTTATTTCATCAATAAAAATACTCTCTTCATCTTCCTGAAACAAAAAATCAAACTGAATATTTTCTCTATTTATATTTCTATAAATATTCATAGCAAAAATTTCTGCCTCTTTATAATTCTCCTCAGGTAAAATATTTAAAACTCTAATAGGATTCATAAAATCAACTCCACCTAATATTAGTTATTTACTAAATCCTATGTATTTTTTCACCTATTAATTCTTAATTTTTTTAATGAATAACTATGTTTTAAATTTATTTATTTTAGGTAATATCTTAAATTTAGAAACAAATTAAAAACTTACTTTCTTCGTAACCTATGTTACATACTTAAAAATTACTTCATAGTATAATTCTTTTTGTAGCAAGGATAGCTACTAACAATAAACATATTAATTAAATGAAAATTTTAAAAAACTTAATTATAAATCAATAGAAGTATACATACAAAGGAGAAATTAGAATGGAATTATTTTTCAAAAAACGTAATGAAGAAAAAGCTAAAAAAGAAAAAGAAAAGGAAATAGTTGTAGAAGTTCCTAAAAAGGAAGCACCTGCAATGTTCTGTTATCAATGCCAAGAAACAGCTGGATGTTCTGGTTGTACTAAAGTAGGAGTTTGTGGAAAACCTGCTGATGTTGCTAATCTTCAAGACCTTTTAATATATGTAGTTAAGGGATTATCAGCAGTTGCTGTAAGAGGTAGAGAAGTTGGGATTAACAAAAGAGAAGTTAACAAATTTGTTGTTGAATCATTATTCACAACTATAACAAATGCTAACTTTGATGATGAAATTTTTGTAGCAAGAGTTAGAACTGGTCTTGCCTTAAGAGAATTTTTAAAGAAAGAAATTGAAGCTTTAAAAGGAAACTTAGAAAATCTTCCTGAAGCTGCTATATGGTTTGGTGATAGCGTTGAAGAAATGCACGCTAAAGCAAAACTAGTTGGTGTTCTATCAACTGAAAATGAAGATATAAGAAGTTTAAGAGAACTTATAATATATGGAGCTAAGGGTCTTTCAGCTTATCTTAAACATGCTGGAGTTTTAGGATACCACAATGATGAAGTTGATGGATTTATGCAAAGTGCATTAGCTAAAACATTAGATGATTCATTAGATATTTATGCTCTAGTTGCTTTAACTGTAGAAATGGGTAAATACGGAGTTGAAGGTATGGCTCTACTTGATAAAGCTAATACTGAAAGCTATGGTCACCCTGAAATAACTAAAGTTAATATAGGTGTTAGAAACAACCCTGCTATATTAATAAGTGGACATGACTTAAAAGATATGGAAGAACTATTAGAGCAAACTGAAGGAACTGGAGTTGATGTTTATACTCACAGTGAAATGCTACCTGCTAACTACTACCCTGCATTTAAGAAATATAGTCACTTTGTAGGAAACTACGGAAATGCATGGTGGAAACAAACTACTGAATTTGAAAGCTTTAATGGACCAATCCTTATGACTACTAACTGTTTAGTACCACCTAAAGATAGCTACAAAGACAGAGTTTATACAACTGGTGCTGTAGGATTTAAAGGATTAAAACATATAAATCTTAAATTAGATGGAACAAAAGACTTTAGTGAAATAATAGCACACGCTAAAAAATGCACTGCTCCAACAGAAATTGAAAATGGAGAAATCATTGGAGGATTTGCTCACAACCAAGTAATGCAATTATCTAACAAAATAGTTAACGCTATAAAAACAGGAGCAATCAAAAACTTTTTCGTTATGGCAGGATGTGATGGTAGAGCTAAATCTAGAAACTACTACACTGAATTTGCTGAAAAATTACCAAAAGATGCAGTTATATTAACAGCAGGATGTGCTAAATACAAATATAACAAATTAAACTTAGGTGATATAAACGGAATTCCTAGAGTTTTAGATGCAGGACAATGTAATGATTCATATTCATTAGTTGTAATAGCTTTAAAACTAGCAGAAGCATTTGGATTAGATAACATAAATGATCTACCACTTCACTATAACATAGCATGGTATGAACAAAAAGCTGTAATAGTATTATTAGCTCTATTACACTTAGGAGTTAAAAACATTCACTTAGGACCAACACTTCCAGCATTCCTATCACCAAACGTTGTTAAAGTATTAGTAGACAACTTTGGAATAGGTGGAATCACTAACGTAGATGATGATATGAAGATGTTCTTAGAAGCATAATCTATTCTCTAAAACTATTTAACCATAAAATGACGTAAAATTAAATTAGTTATAATTAAATAAATTTCCCAAAGAACCCTCATTAATATAAAATTTCAAGGCTATACTTAAAGTAATTCCCCTTTAAGTATAGCCTTTTTTAATTGATATCTCCTATTATATAAATCCTTATTAGTTATGCCTTTAACCCTACTTTTTTCTTTAATCTAATTGAAATTATTACATCTAAAGCTACTCCAATTGCTATTCCTATGGTATAGCACAAAATATCACTCCATAAAAACCCAAACCCTAAAACTAATCCACCTAAAGTTGTATTTCTTATAGAATCAATCCAAGGAGCATGATAAATCTGACT
>JAUNBX010000032.1 GCA_030526875.1 Clostridium perfringens
TTTCTAAAATTCAAGAACTCTAGATTCTTTTTCACTTGAGAGTAACTAGTCACAATAACCTCAGTTGTTTCTGGGTTTGATTTATTTTTTTTAGTATGTTCTATTTTCCCTACAAAGAAATTAAGATAATTACTGCCAGCTAATTCATTTCCAGATTCCTTTATTACATTATCAACATCATCATCAACTTTTTGACTTTCAGTTTTATAGCTTATACTATATGGAGCTTCCATTATAACTTCATCATTTGCATATTGTTTAAATGATAAACTAACCCCTAAAGCAGTAACTGTTGAAGCAGCTAATATAGTTGTCATTGCAAGACTTCTATAGTTAGCTTTTAATCTGAAGAATATATTACTAATAGCTACTAATCTAACATTCTTATATATTATATTTTTACATTTTATTAACTTACTAAATACAATACTCAAAAAGCTTCCAAATAACATATATGTCCCCATACATACTAATATAAGCGTTGACATAGTCGCTACCATAAGATCTATTTCCCATTTCTTTACATGCAATCCAATAATGTATCCTATAACTATCAATACTACTCCTAAAATTCCTTTTCCATAGTTCAACTTAGGCACAGTACTCTTTCTTTTAGTTGCATTAATCATATTTATTAATTGACTTTTTTTAACTACATTATAATTTCTTAATCCTAAAAATATAAATATTAAAACAAATACTATTATTACTTGTATTATAGACTTAGGTGATACTTGAAATGGTAACTGAGTATCTAATGTTATAGATTTACTTAATAACATAAAAAATAACTTAGAGAATAATATTCCTATTGGTAATCCTATTACAAAAGCAAGTGTTCCTAAAAATATACTTTCTATAGCAAAAATTTCTCCTATTTTTGAAGCACTTATTCCCATAAGCATATATAATCCTGTTTCTTTTTCCCTTTGCTTCAAAAAGAAACCATTCGCATGCCACATAAAAAATATTACTGTAATAATTAACACAAATCCACATAATCCACTTACTAATGTAGCAGATTGTAATCTTTCTGCTAACTCTTGAAATTTATCATTATACTGTATTGCAACAAAATTATAATAAGTTGCAACTGAAACTATTAATACTGTCAAATATAATCCATATATTTTAAAATTATTCTTTAATAATCTATACGCCATTTTAACGGAATTCATTATCTGTTCCCCCCATAACTTCAAGCATATTTAAAGTCTTTTTAAATAATGCCTTTTTATCTCCATTGCTATCTAATCTTCCCGCAAATTGTCCATCTTTTAAGAACATTATTCTATCACAATGACTTGCTGCAGCTGCATCATGAGTTACCATTACAATAGTAGTTCCTAATGTTCTATTTATATTTTTAAAGCATTCTAAAACGTCTGCTGTTGATTTTGAATCTAATGCACCAGTTGGTTCATCTGCAAAAATAACTTTAGGATAAGTTATTAATGCTCTACATATAGCAGCTCTTTGTCTTTGTCCCCCTGATAATTCATATGGATACTTTTCTAATTGTCCTGATATTCCCAATAACTTTGTAAGCTCTTTTATCTTTTTTAGTATCTCCTTATAATTTTCATTACTTAGTGTAAGAGGTAACGCTATATTATCCTTGATAGTCATATTATCTAATAAATTGAAATCCTGAAATACAAATCCTATTACCTTCCTTCTGAATTCCGCCAAATCATTGTCATTTATACGAGTTATATCTCTACCATTTATTAAAATTCTACCTGAATTAACTTTATCTATTGTAGACATAACATTAAGCATAGTTGTTTTTCCTGAACCAGATGGTCCAACAATAGCTACAAATTCTCCTTCATTTATTTCTAAATTTATTTCTTTCAAAACTCTAAAGGAGCTTCCACCCCTACCATATTCTTTTATTACATTTAAAACTTGAACCATGTTTTTCATATTTGCCACTCCTACTCATATATATTAATTTATTACAACTCAAAAATTTCTTTATAAAAACATTCTATACCATTTATCTATTATCTATCTATCTAATTCCGTTACAATTCTCACAGATAATGTTACATTTATGTAACATTAGTGTTCTAATTATATAAATTATTATTTATATATAATTTATGTTATAATACATAATATTCCAATACAAAAATAAGAGGTGATAAAACTATGAATACTGTATACAAAATTCTTATTGTTGAAGATGATAGTGATATGGCTAAACTAATACAAAAACTTTGTAACAAATGGAATTTTGAAGCTTCCATCTGTACTGATTTTTCTAACATAGTTCAATTTTTTGAAGAGACAACCCCTCATATAGTTCTTATGGATATTACTCTTCCAACATTTGATGGATTTTATTGGTGTAAAAAAATTAGAGAACTATCAAATGTACCCATAATTTTTGTTTCTTCAAGAGATAGTAATATGGATTTAATAATGGCTGTTAATAATGGTGCTGATGACTATATAAACAAACCGTTTGATTCTAATGTGTTTATTGCCAAACTTCAAGCTATTATAAGACGTACATATGAATATAAAATTTTAGATAATCAGATCATGGAATATAATGGAGTTATATTAAACTTAAATGACTCAACAATTCATTATCTAGATAAAAATATAGAATTAACTAAAAACGAAGTTGAGATATTAAAAATTTTAATGCTAAATGTAAAAAAGACTGTATCAAGAAGTAGTTTAATGAAAACTCTATGGAATGATGATATATATGTAAACGAAAATACCCTTACTGTTAATATTAATAGACTTAGAAAAAAATTAAACCTTATTGATTTAGAAAATTTTATAAATACTAAAAAAGGACTTGGTTACATTATCTTATGAACATATTTAATTATATAAAATTCCAAAAAAATTGGTTCATAGAAAATTTACTTACTTTCATAATAATAAATTGTATATTATTTAGTAGTACTAACATTAGTATGAGTTTATCGGATATTCTTTACTTAGACTCTTTACTAGTATTAATTGAAGTTATTTTCAGAATTTTTGATTATAAATCCCATAAAAACCTTTTTACTATATTAGACACTAACAACAATCCTAATATATATAAATTAAAAACTAATTGCTATACTAACTTATTCATAAAAATACTAGATAATCAAAACAAAATATTCTTAGAAAAAGAAGATTCCTATAGAATGAAAATTAATGAACTTCAAGAATATACAACTCAATGGGTCCATGATGTTAAAGTTAATATTTCCATTTGTGACTTATTATTAGAATCAGAAGAATTTGATACAAAAAATATTTTATATACTCAAATAGAAAAAATTAAATTTAACATAAATCAAATTCTTTATGTTACAAGAGCTACCCATTATAACCAAGATGTTTCTTGTGAAGAAGTCAATGTATGTACAGAATTAAGAAATGCTATTAAAGAAAATGCCTTTTTCTTTATAAATAAAAATATATCTATAGAAACAACTTTGAACCCATTTACTACTGTTAACGATAAAAAATGGATTAACTATATATTTTCTCAAATTTTAAACAATTGTAGTAAATATACACCTGAAAATGGTTCTATTATAATTTCATCTGATGAGAATGATACATCATATTGCATAAATATAAAAGATAATGGACCTGGTATTCCAAAAGAAGATTTACCTAGAATATTTGACAAAGGATTTACAGGAAAAAATGGTCGTTCTGGAACTAAATCTACTGGAATGGGACTTTTCTATGCAAAAAATATGGCTAACTTGCTACATATAGGTTTAAAAGTCAAAAGTGAAGAAGGTTTATATACTAACTTTAGTATAATATTTTTCAAATTATCTGATTATTATGATGTATTGTCTGATTAACTTATAAATGTAAAGTACAATCTGTACAGATTGTACTTTACATTTATAAGTTAATTCTTACTTGACTAAAATATCATTTATAGTTTTTATTATACTTTCAGCATTTTCATTTATAAAAAAGTGATCACCATCAAACTCATATATATTACAATTTCCACTTGATAATTCCTTCCATCCTAATAATTCATCATTAGTAATAGTATCTTCCTTTCCATTAAATACTGATATATCACATCCAATTTTAGAATCTTTTTCACTATAAACATAAGAATTCAATATTTTAAAGTCACTTCTAAGAATAGGAATGCATAATTCCAATAATTCTTTATTCTCAATGACTTCCTTAGGAGTTCCACCTAATTTTATTAACTTATCTACAAATTCTTTATCTGCTAATGTATGAATATCATCATTATTTTCAACTAAATTAGGCGCACCATATCCTGAAAAAAAGATATGTTTTGGCTTTTTTATTCCCTCTTTTATAAGTTTATAATAAAGTTCGTATGCCAAAAGGCTTCCCATACTATGTCCATATAATACATAATCATCTTTACTTGCAATATCCTTTATATTTTCATATATATCTTCTATCTCTTCTTCTAAAGTATTATATAGCTCTTCATTAAATCTTTTAGTACGCCCTTTTAAAGAAATAGGATATAAACTTATTGAAGAATCTAAATACTTATTCCAATTAAAATAGATTCCTTCTGATCCGCCTGCATAAGGCAAACAGAAAAGTACCATAACCTTCACTTCCTTCGTTTAACTTATTTGATTGTTTTTAATCCATATTATTAATTATTACTACAATAATATAAAAATATTAACAAATATAGTCTCATCTAATATCTCCTACTAAACCTTCATCCATGGAAATCCAGTTCCACTATCTGGTCCATCTATCGCAACCAATAGTTCTAATTTATCTCCCTTGTTTACTTGTCCACAAGTTACATATTTTGTCACTTATCCTTTTCTAATATTATCATTATTTTCCTTTACTTCATAACTAGTATTCTGTTTAACATATGTAGTTACTTCTTTAGAACTATCCTCTGCGCATATACAATATTCGTTACTTTTAAACTTACTCCACTCATAGAACACCCTTGTCTTTAGCTATATAGTTTGCACTATCAGCTCCCATTATAAATCCCCACAATTAAGTGTACGCCCATGCTGGGAGCAGCAAAAACGGCTGTATTCATTAGTATACAGCCACTTTTAGCTAAATATAATTATTATTTTATTGTTAAATGGAATATATCTTCAAAATGTATCTTAGTATAATGTGATTCATTTGGTGATTTAAGTTTAAAGAAAACTGATCCCTTTCCTTCACATCTTAAGTTATACCAATTTATAAAGCCATCAATAGTATCTTTATCTACCTTAAATTCCATAATATCTCCGTGAGGATTTTCTACTATTATAGTATCTGCTTTATCTGTTATAACATTAACTTCAACTGCTGCACTTAATTCAGTACCATCAGTAGTTTCTCCTGTAATATATACAGATCCTGTTGATACTGCTGTAATCTTTCCATTTTCATCAACAGATGCAATGCTAGGATCGCTAGATTCCCATAAAAGTTTTTTATTAGTTGCATTTTCTGGATTCATTGTATACTGTATAGTTTCAGTTGTACCTTTATATAGATTAATTACAGGTTTCTTAAAAATCAAACCTTCAACTTCAACCTTTTCTAAAGATGAGCTAATTGCATCAGTTGAAGCTGCATAAGCTGCACTTCCTAAGTTAACTGATGAAACTCCTAATACTACAAGTAATGCTGCGATAAATTTTAAAATCTTTTTTCTTTTCATAAAATATTTCCCCCCTGTATTTTTTCAACATCAATCATTATACAACTTTATTCTAAATATGTAAATTAATTCTAATAATTTTATTTTTTAATAAAATATAATTAATTTCGTCTAATTTAAATTGTATCTTTTTATATATAACATTTTTTTCTTAACACTATCTAAGTTGTTTTCCATATAAAAATTTAACTATAAAAAAGAGCACCTAACTTAATAGATGCTTTAAATATCTTTATTTAATTGATTTTTATTTTTCATTTTATTAGAATTAATTTCTCTATTATGTTTTACACGACTAAGTTTTTCTAAGCAATTGACAAAGGCACCTCTGGCAAGATCTTTATCATCTTCCATGCTGCTTTCACCTCCAAAGTATTTCTTCATTATAACTTATTTTAACCATAGACGTTATATTTTAACCTAAAACATAATATGATTTATATATTATATTCCTAATTCTTCTTTTCTAGCTCTTATTAACTCTTCAAACTCTGCAATATCTTCTACTTCAATTCTCTTTTTAAGAAAATTTCTTGATCTACTTCTATCACTTATATATTTTGCTCTTTCCTTATTCTTTTCTTGCCATCTTTTATTTGCTTCTGTTTGCGCATTCTTTTTAACTTCTTCCATCCCTAATTCTCCTTTAATTTTTATCTTATGTTTAATTTTTGCCCTTATAACATAATATCATAAAACTACATTGAATAAAAAACACCTTATTTAACATCCTTTTATTAATATTGAATAATCCGCTACATTTTTAAGTATATTATAGATTAGATTATCTAACAGTGAGAAATAATATACTTAACAAAAGAAAAGGAGATATGAAAAATGAAAGAATTTAACAAATCAGAGTTAATGGCAATAGCAAAAAAGGTATGCACCCAAATAAAAATAGATACAGATTTAGCAAAGTTAAAAATAGATGGATTTAAGCTAAATGAAGGTGAAGGTGGTGAAGAGTATAAGCCTATAGAAAATCATATCTATAATGGTAATCTTGAAGATGATTGGATAGAATCAGGTTACTATACAGATAATGAAGAAGAGTCAGATTTTATACAAACTGACTTTTTAAAGAACTTTACTATTAGAGAAAAAAATCCAGTACAAATATCATTTAGAGATTATAGGTATAAAGACAATAATCCAACAGTTGATGTTATGATAACTCTACTAGGGAAATTATCAACATATAAGGATGAAACGGGTGTAGATATAGTAAAGGAAGTTGTCTATCTTTAATAGAACAATAATATAATGAAACAAATTTATATTAAGGATAACTTGTGTGATTATGATACAAGAAAGAAATTGCTATATAAATCCTAAAAACGGTTTAAAGGAAATTACTATCATCCTTAGACTATGTAATTTCTCTAAACCGTTTTAAACAAGTATTATTACTTTATATTATAATAATTTTTCAATTTTCTTTTGCTTTTTATCAATCATATCAAGCAATACTTCTTCAAAGCTTTTCTTTGGATATTTAGTGTTCACCACCTTATTAACTGTACAGATAGGAGGCAGTATCTTTTCATTTCTATATGCTGAAAAACTAGTTCTATCTACCATTGTAGGAATAGCATCATATAAAGTTTTCAATTGCTCTATTTCTTCTTTTAAAGCAGTATCTTTAATTTTATCCGACTGAACTTTAAGATTTCTTTTAATTATTCTCTGTAATTCAACATAATTAATTTCTTCTGTGCTTGTCCCTCTACGGATATATATACCACCTCTTCTAGTTGATGTACCACCTGCTTCACATATAATAGGTAGCTCCTCATCTCTAACTGAAATAAAAATAACTTGAAATTTCTTTCCTTTTAATGAACCATACACATCATTATCATAAAAAAAATTTCTTAATTGAATGTTATTTAGAATACTTCTAGGAATATATTTACTTATCCTTTTTGTGAAATCAGCAGGATCATATATACTATTATTATCTTTAATGCCACTTGCAATAAGCTGCTTTCCCTTTTCCTCAACCCCAACAACAATACAGCCTCCATGGCTATTAGCAATTCCTAAAATTATTTGAGCTATCTTACTAATATCCTTAATCCATTCACTTTTAAAATCAACATTATTAGTTTCTCCAATATTCTTTTTCAAGAATTCATCAAACTTTTGGATTGTAGGTTCTTTAAAAAACTCCAGCAAACTATCTTTATTTAACTCAGTCATATACTCCCCCTTACTAATTATTTGCACCTTCTGTTGCAAGAAATAGGATATAATCATCCAGTAATTTATATGATTTTAATTTATGTATTATTAATATATTACTAATTTGCCTTACATGCCAGTTTATCTAAATCGCTATTATTTCCCTTAAAATACAATAAATCAACATTCAATAAATTATCATGCTATTAAATATTACTTTCACGAAACATAATATTACATTTTTACACAAAATGTTAATATTATAACACACCTACTAAATTTATAGGAAGGAGGTCAATATATTGTTAAAAGCAGGTGTATATTATATGAAATAAATGTTTCTAATTAAAGGGGAGGATAAAAATGCATTTTAATCTAAAAAAAATGTGTACACTTATGTTATGGGGGATTATAAGTGCACTATTACTACAACTACAACCAACTACCATAGTTAATGCAGCAAACAATGATTCAAAAGTGCAAATTACAGATGGTTGGTACTATTTAAAAAATACACTTTCACAGAAGTACCTTACAGTAACTAAAAATGAGTCTAAAGCTGGTGCAAATGTTGAAATCTATCAAAAAGCAAACTTAGACGGACAAAAGTGGAAGGTAACCAATACTTCTGATGGATATATAACATTAACAAATGGACTTGGTAACTTCATGTTAGACGTTGCAAATGGTGCAAACGAAGATGGTGCTAATCTTGGTATCTATCATGCCTATTCAGGTGATGCACAAAAATTTGTAATAAAGTCTACTAATACAGCCAATGTATACACTATTGGTACAAAGGTAAGTAACGCTACAAAGATGATTGATGTTTACGCTAAAGGAACAGATAATGGTACAAACGTATGCCAATGGTCATATAACGGTAACCCAAATCAACAATGGGTTTTTGAATCAACAAATGGTCAAAATCAAGGTGGCAATACACAACCAACTCAACCTTCTAATCCAAGTGTAAATAATTGTGTACTACCTAAATGCGATGTAGATAAAAATGGTCCTTTTGCAGTAACTATTGATAAGAACTTAGGTCCAAACGGAAAAGGATGGATTGTAAGACCAACTAATCTTGGAACAAATGGTGTTACTAAACATCCTATCTTCATTTGGAATCCAGGTGGTGGTGATCAACCTTCTTTATATGAAGGACAAATGAAAAGATGGGCCTCTCAAGGATTTGTAGTATATAGTGAAGAATCTCAATGGTCTGGTAAGCAATGCGGAGATGCATTAAATTGGATTATTCAACAAAATAGTAATTCTGGTTGCCCTCTTTACAACAAATTGGATACAACAAGAATTGCAGCTGGTGGTTTCTCACTTGGTTCAGTAGGTGCATATTCAGTAGCTTCTGATCCTAGAATAATTACTACAATTCATTGTGATGGTGGTTCTTTTGATGGATCTGGTGCAGGAAAATGGAGACACCCTACTTGTGTAATGAACGGATTAGCTGATGGTGGTCTTGCATCAAATAATACAAATCGTGACTATGCAAATGCTAAAGTTCCAATCTGGTATGGTGGTATTATTGGCGGTGGACATGGTTCTACTGTTTGGGATGGCTCAGATGCAATAACTGGATGGTTAAGATGGCAAGTTGCCGGAGACAATTCCATGAGAGATATGTTCCTTACTCCACAAGGCAGATTCAATAACGGTAAATTTAAGAGTCAGTGGAAAAATTGGTAATAAACAAATATTATAAATAGTCATAAAAAAATCGGATGTTAAAGTACTTATCTTATAGATAAGACTATAACATCCGCCTATTACCTATATATTGACTTAAAATATAAGTTTTTAATTCTTATTAAGACATATTTTTATTTTAAATTTTTCTACAGAAACATACTGTATAATATCCTTCAATTCATAATCTTTCATTAACGCTTCTTCTATTTCTTTATCAAATTCTATACCTTCTAATTCAATACTACTGAAAGGTTCTTTTTCTTCTTCAAATATACTTTTACTATTTAGTATGACTTGTTTTAATTCAAGGTAGTTTTTTATTGTTGCCATATATATTTTTCTCCTTAGATAGGTTTTATTAATAATTTATTATGCCATAAACTTCTTTCTATTTAATGCTACTTTTTTCTCAACAAAAAAATGCGTTGGTAAGTCGTTGGAAAATCACTATTTTTCACATATTTTATATAACGAAAAAAATCCATGTAAACTTAAAGTTTACATGAATTTCTTAAAAGTATTAATGTATAAGTAAAATAAAGTCATGTTATCCTGTTCTCTTACCCTACCCGATTCAAACCCTTATAATATCTTGCTTTACTCGCCTTCCCCAAATTCCAGCAAAATAAAGTCTTGTTGCTCTACCAATCTATTTTTTATCCGTTTTATTCCATTTTTCTGAATTAAGATATACTATTTAGTAAAATAAACTTGTGTCATTTCTATCACTTTTTATGATTGTGGCTCTCGCCGACGCGGTAGCAATTATATCATCATTCTGTAATATATTCCTCACTTCCCCCTCCCTTAACCGTATTTATCTCGTCTTTATCCCTCTATTTTTTTTTGCTTTTTACCCTTGCCTTCAACCGACGCGATAGCAAAATCCCATAGTTCTCTTATCTTAACTATTTTTATTACTATTGAAGAGGCGCATATATCTTTTTCCTTTATCTTCTCCGTTATTGCTGCTACCGCTTGGTAATCTTTAGTCTTTCTTAACTCCTGTATTTTCTACTCAAATAAAAAAAGACCATGTAGGTCTTCGAAATTTCTTCCGATTCTCTACATGATCTTAATACAACTTTATTTTTCATGACACAACTTTAGCAAGCATGACATTACTTTATTTTGTTGTAACATTAAATAGACTATTTGTTCATTCCTTCTTCAACAGCAACTGCTACTGCAACTGTGCATCCTACCATTGGGTTGTTACCCATTCCGATAAGACCCATCATTTCAACGTGAGCAGGAACTGATGATGAACCAGCGAATTGTGCATCTGAGTGCATTCTTCCCATAGTATCAGTCATACCGTAAGAAGCTGGACCTGCAGCCATGTTATCTGGGTGAAGAGTTCTTCCTGTACCACCACCTGATGCTACTGAGAAGTATTTCTTACCTTGTTTAGTCTATTTACCTTAGAACTTTTCAATTCAAAGTTCCCATCATATTAAGTTTTATAATACATTATAAAATTATATTAGTCAATCTCAAAATAAATTATTCACCCTTTATAATTATTCAATTGATTTACTACCATAAATCTATATCATCATGATCTTCACCATCATAATGATTATAGTAGTGATATCCATCCTCAATCTTTTTACCACAGTTTACACATACATCCCAATAACCCCAATCATCTTCAAATCCAGTTGTAATTGATGTACATCTACCACAGTTACAAAACTCACTTTCTCCTCTAATTGACCTTCTTTCAACTTCATTTTTATTTTTCTCCATAGTAGTCGCCTCTTTTAAATCTTAAATTTCATCAAATACTTATTGTTTATCTTTCTATTATTAAACTAAACTTGTACATTAAACATCAAATTATATTGGCTATCACTTCTATATGATGTTCCATTGAAATTTGCTTTATCTTCCCTAAGCCAGGATAATGTTGACTATTATAATAATCAATCAATTGCTTTGTTCCTATTGTTTTTATATAATTATTTAAATCATAATCCTTCTTAAATTTTTTTATTGCTTCTAAAAACTTTCCTGCTTGATCTTTCTGAGTTTTGTTTGTATCTGAAATATAATGTTTAACAAATACAGCTTGATTTCTAACTATGGAATAATGTATTGCTATTGCGTAAGGCGCACTATTTATTTCTTCATATTTCTCACCCACAGTTAGATAATCAGAATATCCTATCGCCCCCTTATTCTTGTAGTTAAACATTAAATTAGATAAGGAACTTTCTTTTGGATAATCTGCATTACGTTTTTCTTTTTTAAAACCGTCACTTAACAATACACAATTATTAAAACTTCTCATAATTGCTTCAATATATCCACTACTTAAATCATTAATATTTAGTATATTTAATTCAATGCCATCAATACTATTAAACTTATTTAAAAATTCATTGTCATTATTAGTTTCCAAGTGTATATAACATATTTTAAAACCATTATATTCATTCTTAAAATTCTTAATATCAAGAATAGTAGTTCCTTTTGTTATTTGATAAGCTACTATTAAATTATTTTTATCAAAAATACTTATAATTTCCTTCTTAATACTCGAATTATCATTTTTCAATTCTCCAACTAATGGATTTGAAATAATAATAACTGGAATACCTTCTTTGCTTATCTTTCTTAAATACCCTGAGTTCAACTTACTTATTTTTATAGGTTCTATAATAGGTATTACATTAGCCCTATTTTTAATAATTTTGCTCATTTCTAATATTGATAAAAATTCATATTGCTTTCCTCTCATAAATGGAAAATACATATTTAACCCTCCTATTTAATTGATGTTGATAAAAATTCCTTTATTTTATCACAATCTATTTTTGTAATTTTACTTTCAACACCAATCAGCTTTAATGATAATGGAACTTCATTTAAAAATTCTTTTTGATAATCTTTTAACTTTCTTTTCTTTAGTTCATTAATCATCATCTTATGTGCTCTTTCAGAAGGTATCCTTTCAAATAATTGTTTACTTACAGAATAAATTTTTGTATTAGGTACATCAGGTATCTTTTTATATACTTTTTGTATTATATTTAGATATTCTTTTTTTCTTAGTATGTCAAACATATTAGAATTTTTTATATTATTAAGATTACTTTTTGCTTTTTTAATTGTTTTTAATGTATACTTTTCTGTCAGAATAATTACTCCTACATTTTCAGGAATTACTTTTAAAACTGAATCAATATTTTTCTCATATGTTACAACATATGTGTACTCAAATACGTTCATATAAGTATCTAATTGTCTATTAAGTCTTTTTAGTGAATCTAATTCTGTTTTTATTTCATAAACAGTAGATTTACTATTAATAATAACTAAATCTGCTTTACAATTATCAATAACTAATTCTTCAAATACAACTGCCGAATTTAGCGAATTAGTACCCAAAAATTTTTTTTGTATTATTGCATTTTTATAAACATATTCACATCTATACTCACTTTTCAATATATTATATGCATCTTCATACAACTTTCCATATGTAACATCAACCTTACATAACTCTTTAAAATTTTCTTTTACAAATCGTTCTGCATTATTTGAATCATTTAAAATTTCATAAAAAAACTTACGATTAAATATATCAGATAATTCCCTGTATCTTTTATACATATTAGCTTACATTCCCATCTTGAGTATTTTATATAACAATATTAATATTATTATCTTATTAAATAATGTTTAAATTATTCTAACAAGAAATCAAAAATTTCATCTAAACTTATTAATTACTATTTTATACTTAACTTAGATGTTGTAATTTATATAAGTTTGAATTAATTTTCCATCTCATTTCTCACCTTATTTATTAGTTTTTCAGAAACCCCCAGTTCTTCTAGCTGCCCTATAACATTCTGTTCTTTACTATTTTTAAAATTAACTTTTACTAACTTATTTAATTCATCCTTATATGGAATAATGGGAGTATAAAATTGTATATATGCTTTACCTATTGCACCATTAAATAAAAGTAAGTGAGGTCTATTAGCACCATTATTTAATATATGAGATTCTGATATTCCTGGATATAAATCTATATAATAAATATTTTTTATTCCAATTTGATAAGCCTTTTTAGCACATAATTCACAAGGGCTTGCAGTTGTGAATAAATTTCCATTTTTCAATCCAACTCCTCCATATTTTGAAACTTGTAAAAAGGCATTTTCTTCTGCATGTGTGATCTTGTATGCACTTGATTCTTGTCTTTTTTTATTCCATTATAAATATCTTTGAAACAATAAGCAGTATTTCTTCCTTGTAAATCTATGTCAGATTTCTTTTGCCACTTTTCTTTAACATATCCCCTGAACTCTTTACTACAGCACTCATATGTGCTATACGCCTCCATATCTTCCTTATCTAAATAATCATCGATATTTTTAAGGTTACAAGGAACTTGTCCATGTGGAACATCATTCCACCCAATTGATTTTATTGAATAATCCTCATCAGTTATTAAAGCACCTACTTGCCTAGAAATGCATCCTGAATTTACTTTAGCATTATATGCTATTTGCATACACCTCTCTATATTTGTAGGAGTAACTAATCCTGGATGCATAATTAAACTTACATATCTTATTATCTGTTTACTAATATTTTTGTATGTTTTACATTCATCAGTAGGGTTATACAAATAAACATCTGCAATTTCAATACACTTCTCAATATTTTGATTATAAAATACATCTTTTGTATTTTTAATTGTCTTAGCACCTTCAATATTATCAATCTCTAAAATCTGTTTTTGAGTTATCCCTAATTCCTCCAGTCTATTATTTCTATCATTTTGCTTAGATTTTACTGAAAATAAGTAAAATGCTGAATATCTCTCTTTAAAATAAATTGCTTCATATGGGTTTCTAAAAGCATCTATTATAACAAGTACCTTTTTATCATCCTTATCTAATTTTGCTTCTTCTCTAAGAATCTTTATAATCAAATTTATCCTTTTTGATATTGTAAAAACATTTTCAAATCTTTCTTCTAGATCATCTTGTCCAAAAGCCACCCCTTTTTTTCTGATATTATTTCCAATCTTTTGATATACTTTTGTATATAATCCTGGTTCTAAATTATTTAAACTTTTTCTTAAAGTTTTTGTGTATTTTATAATATCGACTAAGTAAAATTCATATAACTCTTTAAGCAATTTTGACTTTTCCATATCTTTTTCTTTTATATCTTTATGCAATCCAAATATCTTTTTTTCTAAATTATCTATATTGTCATCTTGTAATTTTATAAGATCATATTTTTCTTTATATTTACAAAATTCCTCTTCAATTTTATTTATTTTTTCATCAGCATTATACTTATTCTCTTTCAAAAAAGCTTTAAACTCTTTAAAGCTATTATCAAGTATAAATGTAGTTATTATAGAGGCAACTTGGATTCTAGTGAACTTATGCCAGTTTTTATTACTATATTGGTATATTATTCTATATTTTCTTTCGTCATTATTATTGAAATTATTATTTTTAGGCTTATCTAGTTCTATTTCTTTAAAACTTTTTTCTAATATATTTGACACAGTTGTACATCCTGAGCCTGTCTTACCTGTCAATCCTATTACTATGAAATTTTTTCTCTGTTCAAATAAGAAATCAACTTCATTACTTTCCACCATATCATCCCCAATATAATTTGTTGCATTTTTTTACTTTATACACTTTTTATGTAAATTATAAACCTTTTTCAACTTATATTACAAACATTTTCTCTATAATTTACTGCAATTCTATTTTTAATAAGTGCTTATATGCTCTTGCCAAATCTAAAACTAAAATACCTATTATTAATATCCTCGAAACTATTTATATTTTCACCTACATTGTCTAATACTCTAAGTTTAATCTATCCCATAAAAAAGAACCTTTTCATTTAGAATTATTCTAAACAAAAAAGTTCTTTAACTTTAAACTTTTATTCCTCCCATCCTTTAGGGAACTCTGCATTGTGGTAAACTGCTTGAACGTCGTCATCGTCATCAAGTAAGTCTAACATTTTCTGCATCTTCTTAGCATCGTCTTCACCAATTGCAGTGTATGTATCTGGAATCTGCTTAACTTCTGCTTCTAAGAATGTTATTCCTTAAGCTTCTAAAGCTTCTCTAACTGACGAGAAATCTTCTGGAGTTGTAGTAAATCACTTGATCATTTACACTTAAAAACTATAGATATATCATAGTCATATTTATTTTTGTTTTGCTTAATATAGAGATAGTTTATCATCTTATAGGTTGGATGACAATATTGTATACCATAGTCCAGGAAATTTATTAATATTTTTATAAATAAAAAAGGCTTAATGCTTTTCCTAGTTAAACATTAAGCCTTTATAAATCTATACTATTATATATTTTAATCTACCCTATAATTAAATATTCTTCTTTGTTCGCTTAAAATTAACAAATGAAATTTAGGCATACTTTTATATCTTGTAATTAACATATTGCTTGTTCTATCATCTTCAATATTATCTATATACTTTTTAAATTTTGTTCCGGGCATATCCTTATCAAAATCTGAATAATACGTATTTATAAATTCTTTAAAAAGCTCTCTTTCTTTTTTATTTTCTAAACAATTTTTAAATAAGTAATTCTTATAGTCAATCTTTACACCTTCAAAAATAAGATTATGTTCATCATATCCATATTTATCAAAAAAGTTTCTAATTTTCTCTTCAAAATAATTAGTATATAAACAACTTAATATTGTAATTCTTACATTGTTATTTAACAGCTTTTCTAATTTTTCTTTATTTATTTTTTGCAATCCAGAATTATTTCCATTTAGTAATTTTTCTATAGTTTTCTTAAATTGACCCCCACTTATAGAAATGTCCCTCAATATTACAATATTATCAACAGGCTCATCATTATTAATTTTATTATAGTCTTTTTCTAAACGCGAGCGATTTACAGTTCCCCTATCAAATAGTTCTTTATTTTTAAAATAAACAATTTGATGTAAACCATTATCATCAGTTATCTTTTTTAATTGTAGAATACATGTATTTTCATTGCCCGTATATTTTATAATTGCATTAACAAATGAATTTAACTCTTCCTTTGTCATATACCTATGTTTAGCTATAACCTTCAATATAACATCGAAATATTTGTCAGAAACATTGCTTAAAAAATTACTTATTCTCTTTTGAGCTTCATATTTATTTACATCACTCTGATTCATTATTACTTCTATAGCTTTTTGATAAAATTCACAATTTGTTATTTCAATTTCTACCTTATAATTTTTTTTGTCATAATCTCCAACCTTAGTTTCAATTATCTCAATTATTTTTTCAATAACATTTGGCATCCTTACAATCATACCATTATATAAATAAATAAAATTATTATTAATTAATTCTATTGTATCTTTTATCTCTAACTGCCTTGTTTCATTTTCCGATCCAAATTCAAAATAATTTAGATTTTCAATATTTGTATTTTCTCCATCAATCTTAATTTGATTTTCGCTTAGTGAACTATTTATTTCCACTCTTTTGAATAATGTAATTTCCTTAAAATCATGCTGATTTCTATTTATTAGATCTATTATCTTATTCTTTTCATCTTGTAAAAATTGCGTTATACCTTTCACCTCATCATAAGCCGAATAATTACCATTGATGGATCTAATTATTGTATTAATTAATTCTCCTAAGTTATCACACTTACTCTCTACTTTAGAATAGAAAATAAAATTTTCAACATTATTTTTATACAAAGAGTTATAATATTTTAATAGTTCAATATACTTTGAATATTTGGTGACTTTCTGCTTTGATATAAACTTACTAATAGCCAGTATTTTACTAAGTTCTATCGAATATAAATCTTCTCCATATTTTTCCACTAAGAGATTAATTTTATTATAGATATATTCAACATAAGCAACTTCTTCTTCTACATCTTTTATAATATTGGGGATAAAATCCTCTTTAAAATTGCTTATTTTGTATACACGTTCTAAATCATATATTTTATCTTTAATATTAGCTTTATATAGTGTACTTAACAGTTCATTAAGAAATCCTCTTCTATTATTTTGTATAGTTCTTTCTTCATCTATTACCAGTGCATTATCATATTTACTTATGTCTATATAGAACTCATTACTACTATTTTTAAATGTACCTTTTTCAAAAACATTAATATATTTATTATTACATACAGCTTCTCTATTAACTCTCAATACAAAACTAATTGCATCATAAAAACTCATATTATTTAATTTATCATATAAATTTACTAACTTATCACTTAATTTAATAATACCATAGGAATATTTAGTTTCTTTAAACCACTCCTCTTCTTCTTTCTCAATACAAAGTTTTTTCCTAACTATAGTTTCATTTATAACATTTGTTGTACTTCTAACTATTAATTTGTCTTGTTTTTTAAGTATTATTCTATTATTTAAATATAGATTTCGTAATGCCACCTTCTCACATGGAAAGTATTGTACGTCCTTTTCTAAACACCACAATAAAAAAGTTAGTTTTTTACTTGCTAAAACCTCCTTAAGTTCATCTATCTTGTCATCAAACTTATTAGATTTTCTACCGTTGAATAAAAACATTATTAAATATGATGCACATTCTTTTTCAATCTCTGATGTTCCTTGTTCTATAATCATTCCATTATCATTTAATACTTCTAGAAGGAAAAACACAACTCCTGCATCATTAATAGACGCCTTACTAACATTATTTTCATATTTATACCAATCATTATATTTTATTTCTATAGGCTTTTCAGATGAATACTCTATAACTTTTTTCCATACTGATCTTATCTTACTATCATTATCTAGATATAACGTTAAGAATGTAACTAAATTATAAATATACTGTTGATAATTTCTATTACTTTCAAATTTTCTATAGTATATTATTGCATATATAGTATTAATAATTGAATTTAAATTTGGAATGAATAATGAATTTTCTAAAATTTTATCTAAAATAGTTACAACTTTTAAGCTATCTTCTACCCTTTGCAATCGTACTAGAAATTTTTCAAATAGATTATCACTCCATTTTATGTTTTTTGTATTAATTAATATATTGGCAACTAAATCAAATACATTATTATCATTAATATCAATCTCACAATCTATACCTGATATTAATATAATTCTATACACTTCATTCAACTCGTACTCTTCTAACAATCCTTCATCGATGTAGTAATTAACTACTTCTTTTATATGATTAACATCATTAATTTCCTGAATATGTTTACTTAATTCATTCAGATAATTTCCTCTTGATAGCCCTTGTATATTTTTATAATATGTTTGAGTAGTATCATAATTGTTATTTTTAAAAAGTATATTCTTATAGAAATACTTAAACATGCTTCCTCTTCCAATATTAGTATTAATTATATAATCAATAATTTTATCCTTTTTAGAATCTAAAAACCTATTATCTATTAAATGTGTTAAATAAAAAGGGAGTTGTTTGACATCAAATTCTTCATTATTACCTATCATTTTATTTAATAGCGACTTAGCCTTATCCTTTACAAGTTCCGGTGTATTCTCATCTATACCATCTATAAAATATTTTGTCACATCTTGTTTAGTAATTTCGTATTTTAAGTCAGCAACCTTTCCTTGAATACATTTTTCATTAAGCTCTAAACTTAACTCCTGTACCTTTTCAGCTATTTTTGAGTATAGTTCTTTTCCTCTCTCCTCATCTTGTACTAAAATTACCATATCATCTACATATCTAAAATAATATTCAAAGTCACTTTTAAGAAATGAAACTATTAATTTATCTACTTCAACTAAATATAATTCTGCTAAATATCTAGCATATGCTGGTCCCTGTGGTACTCCCCTGTTATGTTCAGTTATTCTTTCTGATATTTGTAATAGATATTCACACATATTTTTATATTCCTCAACCTCAGATTGTGGTATATTATACATTGCATATTCAATAGATTTTGTTGGCTTATGATATAGCATTTCCCTTAATTGAGGTATACTAATATGATCATAAAATGATTTCAAATCAAGCTTAATAATATAATAATCATCATAACTTTTAGAATAAATTTTATCTTCTATATCTCTAACATATTTCATCCATAATTTATTCCAACTTATAAAAATGTCATCAGATAACATATTATTATTCAATCTATAACTATAAGATGAATTAGAATATAACCCATATAACATTTTATTTATTTCTTTCATTATAAAAGAACTAATTACTCTATCCTTTGCTGATAAAGAATATAAAGTACGTTCTTTTTGTTCCTCATGCCTAATAAATTTATAATATTTTACCTCTTTAAAATCATTATTTTTTATATTTTTTATATAACCTAATAATTCATTTAAGTCTAAATTATTTAACTCATCTAATATATAGTTTAAAGGTATCTCATCATTTAATGCCAAATATCTTTTTTCGCATTTTATTATCCACTTCAATATTTTCTCATCTTTATTTACGCTTTTTAACTCAACATCATCTAATAACTGTAAAGTATTTTTAATATTATTCTCATTACAATAATGGCATTGCATATTATACTTTTTTTCTAAGAACTTTATAGTCGGAGGATATAAGTTGGATAATAATTCTATTTTTGAATTAGTAATTTCCTCGTTATAGCTTTCATTATCACTAGCAAAATATTTTACTAACCATTCCTTCCCAAATTCATCATTATCCCTACTTTTAACTCTTACTAATGTACCAACTAAAACAGTTCTGTCGAAAGATGATAATTTTGATAATGGCTTTTCCAATATGTATTTTAAAACACTACACTTTTTTAATTGTTCCATAATTTCTATATATGATTTTTCCTGATTAAGTACACCTGTACATTCGTCATATTCTTCAACATATTCACAATCCTCTATTTGTAATTTTGATATTATATCACCTACATCATTCATAATAGATGAATTTAATAAATCAATTTGTTTACCTATAAAATCTTCATCCAATTTATTACAACGTAAAACTTCACTTATATCTTTTATACAATATGAGTAGCTATTACTTTTCAAATGGAAAGACAACGGTATTTTTACTCCCAAGCCTATTTTATTACCTTTGCTCACTCCGTTTTTAGGAAAAAGGTCTAAAGCAATACATTCTCTATCATTAATTATATACTGAAAGTTTATATCATTATAAATTTTATTAACTATTTGATAGCCAACTTCTTTACTTACTTCTTCATTTAAAAATATCCATATATGAATCCCTCTATTTCCTGAATACTCCATTAGATATGATATTTTATGTTCCTTTAAATAATTAGCTGCTAGATTCACTTCTGAAAATAGTTTAGGTTTATATTCATTATCTTCTTCGAAATTATAACCATCATCTAAAAAACCACTCTTAATATCAAAATCTAAGCATAACCATTTTAACTTATTTAATTTCTGTTGATAGGTCATTATAGATCCTTTATTTAAAAGCATATATCTAATTTTATTGGCATCTATTGTATCATAAGCAGTATTATATATTACTTTTCCATCTATATCTTTCAGTTGTTTTCCATATACATCCTTGTTGTAAAATATCTTATTTAGTACCATTAATGAAAATTCTGAATATTTATCCATAAGCAACTCCTTGAATTTAACTAATTTTATTATAGTTCAATTATATCACACACTTCCATAATTATTATGTTATTCAAATATTTTACTTACACCTAGTCATTTCACAAATATTCTCTTGCCTCACAAAATCATCTACTATCTTAATTTGATCTATATCCTTACATTTTTCAACATTTAACCATAATAGTTTTAATGTATATACAACTTGATTTATTTTAAAATATTAATTTTAAAACAAAAAAAGAAGAGGTTTTCCCTCTTCAAACAATATGGGCGATTAATATAGTAAAGTGACTCGACTTTATTACACTATCGAAATTATATTTAAGATGTAAACAATCCCCCTACCCCTCAATAATAACCTTTATATACTTATCTAAAGTAGGTCGAGAAATTCCACACATCTTAGCAAAATCACTCTTACTTATAGCTCCATCATTATACAATTCATAAATCTCTTTAACCTTCTTAGGTATATCACTTAGCTTTAATGCAGGTCTTCCAACAACCTTTCCTTTTGCTCTAGCATTAGCGACTCCACTTTTAACTCTCTCTGAAATCATATTACGTTCCATTTCAGCAAAGACACCCATCATCTTTAACATTCCATCCGTCATAGGATCAAGTTCCTTTTCAGTACAATCTACAACAAAAGTGCCAAGTATAAGTTTTAATCTCTTCTTTTTAACAATATCTATTATTTCACATAGCTGCTTTGTACTTCTTGTAATTCTTGATACTTCTGTTGCTGAAATAGTATCACCTTCCTGCACAACTTCAAGTAATCTATTTAACTCTATTCTGTTAAGCTTTGTACCACTTTCATATTCTTTATATATATTATGCTTGTCTGTAACTCCTAAGGCTTTTAATTCTCTTTCTTGTCTTGTAATATCCTGCTTTGTTTCATTTGTACTACATCTGCAATAGCCATATACCGTCATATTTTTATCCTCTGTTTCTATAATTTATATAATTATATTAGCATCACATCTGTCTATTGTAAACAAAAACATTGCAAATTAAATTATCAAGAATTTCTACCTAGACAAGCCATTTATGCAGCAATACTTTTAAAAATATAAGTGTAAACTAAAACAAATGTTTTTCTTTACATATATAATACTTACTTTTCCTTATCGTGTACCATTTCGTAAAATCCCTTATTTTTATTGCACTTTCTAAATTTCATAATTAAAACACATATAATTTCTTATTTATTTTAAACAAATATTTTAACATCATAAATCTAAAAAACCGTATCGTGACAAAAGATATACACAAATTATTATGTATTTATTAATATCGAACATAAAAAAAGGGATACATTTCACCTGCATCTCCCAAATACTACATTAGTGCATTTTCAATTTTAAAAATCTTGATCATTTAAAACATCTTTAACATCCTCTTCAATCTCGTTAAGTTCTTCAAGTGTCAAGTTCCAGACACTATGATTATCTTTCCAAAAGAAATCACTCATAGTTAATTTTTCATCATCCCCCTCATTCAGCTTTTCAAGTAAGCAATTGATTCGTTTAATAACATTTGCTTTTACTTCTTTAACCTGATTACCAGTATGTCTTTCTAATTCTTCAAGTGCCAACATTAACTTCATTTCTAATTTTTCAGTATCTTTTCCTTTATTTCTTTCAGATGCTATTTTTCCCTTTAAGCCTTTTATCGTCTTACTTAACTTCCTTGAATCATATCTAATTATCTTCCATCCCTCTAGTTCCACATAATAATTTAGTGATTCTTTAAGTGCATATTCAAGTTGAGTTATATCAACCGTATATACATTTCCTGCTGTCCTTATTACTTTGTTTTTAGAGATAACACCAATATTACCATAGAACACTAGCTCTAACTCACTTAGATATTTTATATATGTATTAAATGTACTTTCACTTATGCCTAAGTCAGCAGTTATTTGTTCATATGTTGGATGTGTATATTCAGCCTTTCCTCCCATTTGATATCGTGGATTATGTTCTTCCTCTTTCCTTCTCCTTATTCTCGATAGAATATAACAATAAATGTTTAATAACCTTAAATTGCTTAATTCAGTATCTGCACTCATTATCTTCACATAATTAGTATGCTTTATCATAAAAAACTCAGTATTTTTACCTTCTTCTTTCTTTATAGGTATCTCAAGTTTACACTTAACTAAATCACCTCTTTTTATTTTACGTATCTCATTATTACAGTTACTTATAATATTTAACTTTTCAAACTCAATCAATACATTACGTACGACTTCTACAGATTTACCTGCACCATTCCTAGGAACTAACCGAAAAGAATATATTATGTCTTCTATAGTAAAAACACTTTCCCCCACCCTATTTGTATTTATATCTAAATATATTAATATTCCTATTGATTTATCTCCATATAGCTTAAAGAATGTATTCTTATTATCCTTGTAATTCCATATACAATCATTGTTTAGAATTGTAAAAGCTTCAATCATAGTCATATACTTTTCTCCTTTGTAACTAATGATGCTTCGACTTGTTTACAAGTCAAGTAAGTTGGTTTCTTTCTTTTGTTATTTTTTGTTTCTATTCTTGTTATACTCTAATACATGTACTAGTTTCACTCTTTTCTCGCTTCTCCTAAGCAATATCTTTGGGTTAATTTATATCCTTCTCACAAATCAACCCAAAACCTTAGTTATCCTCATCAATATGTAGGATACTGTAAAAAGCCTTCATCGTCTCAGGCTTTACATCTTCCTCTTTACATATGTACTTAGCAAATTCCTCTTTACCAAGCATTTCTTCTCCATATTTAGAAAAGGCATAACCTTGCCACATTTCAATTTTTCTCAATCTCTTTTCATCAAAAAAATCCTGTTTCAGATACCATTCATACATGTTCTTCTTTCCTTTACTAGAATTGACATTCGCATCAACAGGAACAAGGTTCCATATAAATCCTCCTTCAGGTGGTTTCTTAAAAAGAGAATCACAATGATCGAAATGAGAGTTATACGGGTCTTGTTTACGTCCAGCATAACCGCTATTAAATTCTCCCTCCTCATTAGAAAACCATCTAATCATGTCATAGAACTGAAGTAAAGTAATATGTCCTCTAACCTCTTTACTTTTCACTCTAGAATTAATTTTGCTTACTTTCTTACTAAACGTCCTGCAATCTTTACAAACATCACCTTTCTTATGCTTAAATCTTTTATCTGATGCCATATCTTTCATCAGTTTCAACTTTCCGCACTTATTGCATCTTTTTAATAATCTCCTAATATCAATCTCCATATTTTCAGAACATATTTTATATATAAATTCTATATGTTCCTTTACTTGGTCATTCATTCTATAGATAGCTGAATCCTTCTCAAGTTCAATCTCTCCACCTTCAAAAATAATTTTATTATCTTTTAGATCAACTAATAAACCTCCAAGTGTTTCTTCTCCTTTATTTATATCAACAGATACAATAATCCCTTCAAAGCTTTTAATTCTCCTTTTTAATTCCTTAAAGTTTATCTTTTCGTTCATACTTGCTTCACTCCTTTTACTTTAATTAATATTGAGTGTATAAAACTATCATTGAGAATTTCATAGCACCACTCCCAATTAACATCAGGTAATACACTTTCTTTAAGAAGATATACTTCATCTGGTAATGCTAGCATCCCTCCATCGAATGCAATAACATATTCATTAAGTTCTATAACTTGTTTATTTATTACAAAGCCGTCTATAAAACTTATTAACATTACTCCCTCTAAATCATCATTTGCTTTTCTGAACTCTGAGTAAGTAATTCTACTCATATATCTTCCTCCTCTTTTTTCAACTTTTTGTTTTTATACTTTCTATTATTTCTTCATTTACGTTGATTTATCCAACTAATTTTTTCTTATGTAAAAATATCATACAATAATTTAAAATTGCTTTTATTTTCTTCGTTTTTCTGGCTTTTTTTAATATCATTTTAAATTATTTTAACTTCAAATATATTCTCTATTGATTTAATCCATGCTAATTTTCAAGTTACTTTTTATCTAATAATGTTAAAATATAATATACATTATGAAAATTATGTATAGATTGTAACTTTATAGTTGTTGATGTATAATAACTATTATTAAACTCTCATTAATACTATAAGGAGTGATTCTATGGTTAGAAAAACTAGAAGCGACTGTACTGTTGGAGCTTTTGAAAAGAAACACGGATTGCCAGAAGGTACTATTAGAAACCCTGATGGCAGAGATACTAGAAGTGACAAAAGGATAGGCACAATTAGAAAGGAACTTGGTAAAAAATAATCCTTTCGTAATAAAAATAGACAGTAATAACACTGTCTATTTTCCTTTTTATAAACCTTATTTTAAATTATTATATCGGGAGGTAATAACTTTGAACGATTTCTTGAAATATCTTAACGAATCAGGTATTTTACCTTTTATATCTACAATAGCAAGTCTACTTATATCATTAGTTTCAATTTTTATTGCTGGGAAATCATTAAAACTCACCACTCAGTCTATTCAAAATGCTAATAGACCTTATGTTGTAGCGTATTCTAACTTTATACAAGCAGCTGATAAGAGACTTACCTATTTAATAATTAAAAACTTTGGTAAGTCTGCTGCTATTATAGATTCTATAGAATATAGTACTACTGAATTTTATACTAATGAAAATGAACCATTTTTAAATTTAAAAAAATGTTCCATTGCACCAAATCAATTTTATTCTAGCAGAGTATTCTATAGTAAACCTCGTATTAACTTCTCTGTAACTATAACTTATCATGATAATAATATGAAACCTTATAAAGAAACCTATGAAATAAATACAGAAGCCATCTTACAACAAGTGACTTCATTTAATACAAGTTCAAATCAAAGTGAATTAGAGAAAACACTCTCTCGAACTGCACAAGAATTAGTACGACATAACTTTTAAATTACTTTAAGATAATGTTATCCTTTTTTGCTAAATGTATTTAATCATCCTATTATAATAAAAAACCCTTTATTACAGTAAATACTGAATAAAGGGCTTTTGGTTAGCCAGCATTTCAATTACTTATTCTTAGTTTTTAACTTTTGGGATATATAAGATTGCGAACGACCTGTTTTATCAGCAATCTGATTCTGAGTATTGTCTTTCTTTAAGCTCTTAATATCATTAGAAGTAACCTTATTTTTATCAAATACTGATGTGATCGTAGTAGATCCACCATCATATATATTAGTTTCTTTAACCACTTTCCTTTCACCATCATTAACGCTTACAGTTCTAGTATTACTTGAAACCTTTATACCAATTGTAACATCCTTGTCATGCGAATATTGCTGAAGTTTGGACATAACGCTATCAATTACATTAACATCTTGTTTATACCTATCTACTTTCTTATCATTGCCATCTTCGACTTTAGCTACCTCATCACTATTCTTTGTTATAACCTCAACTTTTCTCCCCTTCTTAGTATTCATATTTCTCCTCCTCATAACCACTAATATTTAATCTATAAATTCACTCAAATATATTAATTTTATTTCTTTTCTTTAAGAGTAGAAATATCCACATATATTCTTCCCTTTGTCTGAGCTTCTCGAATTTTTATATCTAACATCTCTTTAAGTGAATACCTTTGCTCAACAACGTAAACTAAATCTGTTCCATCAATCAGTATAGTTTTTAATGCTTTTCTATTAATTAATGCGTTCACTGAATCCATTAAAAAACCATTAATAGAAATAAATATTCCCCTGCCATACATTTTACCTTCAACTTTACATGCAAATTTATATAAAGCTTCTGTTGTACTAAAATTATCAGTCCACTTTGCTTCTACTATGTAATTTTCCCCCTCATATTTTATAACTCCATCAATTTGTTCACCTTGAATTTTAAATCCTTCATTCATTTTTATATCTTCTGACAAGCATACTTCTTTTAAAAAGCTTTCAAATAAATATCCTCTCCTTTGTATATTAATACTTTTGCCATCCTTGTCCTTTCCAGAATATAATGTAAAAAAATAATTTTTTAATTCCTCAATACTTTTCTTATTTTCTCTTTTTTTCTTTTCTTGATCTTCTCTTCTTTTTCTTTCATTTTTAATCTTAGAATCTCTACTATCTTGTAATTTCTTTAAATGATTTATATTTTCTTTAGCTACTTTGATATCCAATTTCTTTAATTCGTTAAAATAATATGGATTAAAATAATCCCATTCAATTAAACTTTTCATCATAGCTCTAACTTGTCCAATTCCTTCATCTGCTCTTATTTGCAAATTAAAAAATACTTTATCTATAATGCCCTTTCTTGTAAGTTCCTTCACTTCATTTTCTTTTGGTATATCTCTTAATGTACATCCACTCTTATTAAAAAAGTCTATTATATCGTTTTTAGCCCAAAAAATTGATAGAATACACTCTTTCATACTATCAATAATATCTTTTTGAAACACATGCATCACTCTTCTCATTTTCAATTATTAAAAGTAATTTCATTCTGTATATTATACCATTTATTTTATAATATTACATATTTAACTATAATATATTTGCAATTAATATCCACCTTCTTATTGTTTGGGAACTTATGAGTTGCTGAAATAAATAATTACCTTACCTATATCTACAAAAAAGTAATAGTTGTAGACATAAGTAAGGTAATATTAAATTCTTGTTTGGTTTACTCATTGAGAGCCTCATTTAACACTTCTATTATTACTGCATTTCTGCACATTAACTTTCTCCATATAAAGCTTGTCCTATATGTTTTTATCCTTTGTTAATGCTTACCCATCCTTTAGAATGCCAAGCTACCACCACAGCTATTATTTAAAGGTTGTTGGATGCTGCCCTCCTTACATATTTTAGATACCTTACATAAGAATCAATAGAAGTAACTCTCTTATGATCTGAAATATAGCTGTTTTTCTGCATTGGCACAGCTGACCTACTTTTAAATTATTTTAACTTGCAAAAGTGCATAACAAGTAACCTATACTAAAAAAGGGTATAGGAAATAAAGCCTTGCAATGCCCCATTTTTTCAATTACAATTAATTTGCGAAGTTAATTGTTATATCATTACTTTAGTTAAAATAATTTAAAATGATATTGCAAAGATTTATAAAACAATATTTAGTTTTAAGTAGTCGCCATTAGTGTGGTGGCTATTTTTTATTTAAGCTTAATGAAATTACTATTAAACTCCTGTAAAATATTATAGTTATCTACTTCTGCCTTAATATCAGATATCAGCACATTTAAATAATTCTGCGTTATTTGTAATGAACTATGTCCAAGTATCTTTTGAAGAACTGCTATACTGTTACCTCCTAAAACCCACTTCTTAGCAAAAGTATGTCTAAGCTTATGAATAGAAGTAGTCTCTACTCCTCTTTTACGATTGTAAGTAGCTATAGCTTGTATCGTACTGCTCTTATTTAATGGCTTTCCATAACAGTTACAAAATAATCTGTCTTCTAAATCACTATACTGACGATACTTTAAGTATTCTTTCAAAATGCTCATAATCTGTTTATTTAAAGGAATAATTAATGACTTCCTGTTCTTTGTATGCATTATATTAACTACTTCATCATCAAAGTTAATATCTTTAACTCGTATATTAGTTAAGCTGCTAAGCCTTATGCCTGTAGATAAAAACATTGCCACCATGACATAATTCCTATACTCAACAAAACTGCATTTATTAATATTAGGTTTCTTCAAAAGCTTTTCTAACTCTTCATCTGTATAAGTTGCTATTGGCTGTTTATCTACTCTAGGAAGTTTCATAATAAAGGATCTGCAATATTGTTCTCTTATAAAGAAGTTAATAACTGTCTTTAAATCTCTTGCATATGTAAATAAAGTCTGTGAACTAATTTCCTTGTTTGCTCCTACCTTTACTATAAAAGAATCAAATACAGCCTTATCAATATCTGAAATCTCTATATCTTCATCAATATACTTTATTAACTGAATATAACTTTGCTCATAATGTCTTATTGTTCCTTCTCTTAATCCTCTAGCTTTGCAATTAAATAAATATTCTTGGAAACCTTCCTTAAATGTTTTTCCTTTATCCATATTGATTTTTAATCTTCTCATTACCTCACCTCCTTTTTGAACGCAAAAAAAGACAGCTCCCATCATAATCAATAGATTTCACTCTATTTTCATATGACAAGAACTGTCCTTATATAAGAACTTCTATTCTCTTAAAATGCTCTAAAGCCTTTTAATGTATAAGCAAAATAAAGTCATGTTATCCTGTTCTCTTACCCTACCCGATTCAA
>JAUNBX010000090.1 GCA_030526875.1 Clostridium perfringens
ATTTTATTTATTTCATCACTATAAGTACCATCATCATTATATACATAAAGAGGTGCTTCCCATTTTAAATAAGCTCCTCCATCTCTTTGCCCTTCAACTAAAACTATATTAGCAGCCTTCTTTGTATTTGGATGTATCATTTGAACTCTTTTAGGCTCAATCCTATACTTCCTCATAATACAGAATATATCCGCTAACCTTTCTGGTCTATGTATCATATAAAGCCTACCATTATCTTTTAAAAGTATTCTAGAAGCTTCAATAACATTTTCTAAATTACACATAACCTCATGTCTAGCTATAGCATATTTATCCTTTAGGTTTACTATTCCTGACTTCTCAAGTTTATAAGGTGGATTTACTGTTACAACATCAAACTTTTCAAAACCTTTTAATAGTTTTATGTTCTTTAAATCTCCTTGTATAAATTCCATGTCTTCTTTAAAATTATTTATTTCAAGACTTCTTTTAGCCATTTCTACAAAATCTTCTTGTATTTCTAAACCTACTATTTTTTCTGGTTCTCTTTTTCCTTTTATTATAAGCGGAACTATTCCTGTTCCTGTACATAAATCCATTACTCTATGCTTTCTTTTCACATTAGCAAAATTAGCTAGAAGTACTGCATCTACGCCAAATCTAAATCCTTCTTTTTTTTGAATTATATATATATCTTTTAGCTGCAGATCATCTAAAGTTTCATCATCTTTAATTAAAGATAAATTCAAATCTTTTTTTAACTCCTCCATAAATATAGCAAGGATATTTCTTCCTAATTGTTTCATAGTCTAATCTATATCTACAACCTATCCCTGCACTCCTTTCTAGTATTTTTATATTTTAAGTGTTAACAGCCTTTAAACTCTTTTTTAATACAAAATATATTATATATAAGTAAATAATATAAATCTACATAAATAAAAAAGTATGAGGTGTAAGAACTACTTCCCCTACCTCATACCTTTATCTAAATTATATATTATCAACCACTTATGAAAAAATATCTTAGTTGACTATTCTTCTAGCTGTCACATAATCATAAATGTCACCAACTATAATTCCAACACCTGGCCTTGACGCATGAATCATTTTACCATTTCCCACGTATATTCCAACATGTCCCGGACTTGATACTGTTCCTCTTGTAAAAACTAAATCTCCCGGTTGCAAATTTTCTCTAGAAACATGTGTACCTTGATTTACCTGAGTATATGTTGTTCTAGTTATTGAATATCCAAATTTACTAAAAACATGCTGAGTGAATCCAGAACAATCAAAGGAGCTTGGCCCTGTAGCTCCATATACATAAGGCAAACCTATAAACTGATATGCATAGGATACAATAGATGATGTGCTTTCATTTACTACTCTTTCCTCTGTCTGAATAACATCACTATTATCATTTACTTCATCATCAGTTGAATCTGTTGTTGCATTATTAGTTATTATTTCTCTTTCTCTTGCTTTTCTTATCTCTACTTCTTTACCTGATATTATCCCCTGAGCTTTTACTATACCATTATTTATACTATTTATAACTGCATCTGTTTGAACTTGATTTTTCAATCCATTTAGCGCTGTTATTAGGTTATTTAATTCATCAATGCTCTTATCTTCTTTTATATCATTTAAGAAAGTTGTAACAAGTTCATTTTCTAACTCTTCTATATAACTTGCCATACTATTTTTCTTTTCATACATTTCATCAATAATAATTTGTTGTTCTTCCTTTTTAGTATTAAGTTCTTCTACTTTTTTAACGTTTTCTATATTTATATTATCTAGACTTCTCTTTTTTTCATCTAAAGTAGATATATTATCATCTAATTGAATTTTTTCATTATTTAAATTTTCTATTAAGCTCTTATCTAATGAAAATATTTTTCCTAATGTATTAATACTTTCTAACAAACTTCCAAAATTATTAGATGATAATAATATTGATATATAATTGTTGTAAAATCCACCCTTATAGGTGGCCCTTAGCCTTTCTCCTAGAACTTCTTGCTGTACTTTTATTGATTCCTTTATACTATCAATATTTTCTTCTATGATGGCTATTTCACTCTCTAACTCTTTTATCTTTTTATTATTTTCTTCTATCTCAAAAAATATAGGCTCTATCTCATCTGTTAGAGCATCTATCTTATTTTCTAAATCCCTTATAGTATCTTCTATATTTCTATACTCATCTTGACTTTGTTCAATTTCCTCTTTCTTTTCATCAGTTACTGGAGTTGCGTAAGCACTTACACTAAAATTAAGCATAGTTATAATAGCAACCATTGAAGAAATTATCTTTTTTTTCATTTTAAAAATTGCCCTCATTATTCCATTGTAACGAGAACTCACTCCCCCTTTACATTTTTATGTTTATCATTATAACATTTATTTAAAAATAAATCCATTTTTCCCTATATATGTGCTAAAAGTGAACTTATAATTTTAAAATCCTCATATTAAAATTTATTATATTAATAATATTTTAATTACATGATAAAAATACAACTTTACTAAATATATTTATAAATAATTAAAATATTTAATTTTTATTTTTTCTAAAATATTATTGACAAGCCAAGTAATTTAATATAAAATGAATATGTTCCCGGGGTGTGGCGCAGATGGGAGCGCGCGTGGTTTGGGACCATGAGGTCGCAGGTTCAATCCCTGTCACCCCGACCAAAGAAAAAGGATTGTAATTTTACAATCCTTTTTTGTTATTCTATTTCTGTTTCTATAATGCTTTTTATATTTTTAATTAATTCTTCATACTTTTCTAATTTATTCTTTATAAGTATATTTTCATTTTTAAGATTTTCAAGTTCTAAAGAATCATCCGTATTTCTATAATTAGAATCATCAAATATATTCTTTATTTCATCCAAAATTCTCTTGGAATAATCTTTTTTTGCAGTCCATTTATCTTGTAAATCCGCTATATTTAAACAGATTCCATATAGATAATAAAAATGCCTAGTATCCTTACTATCATCTTTAGGATAACCTTCTGCACCTACATATAATGCTAAATGGTCTAAATGTGCTTCTACTCCATCTTCCCAAGATTTAAACTTAGTATACTCTTCAATTAAAACACCATCATCACTATATTTAAACTCTTTTACTCCATAAGGATTATTAAAATCTTCCTTTAAGTCGCCATTAAAATTACCAAAATCAGTTGCTATTGCAGCTTGAATATAGCCTATTATTGGATTAACATTCCCACATAATTTATATAAATTATTATATATATCCCAAAGATTTAAAAATAATTCCGTAGCATTATTTCTTTTAGCCCATTTCTTAATTTTATCCTCATCAAAACAATTATTTTTAACTAAAACATTAGATATATTTTCAATATCTTCATTTAAAATAGTCTTCATTTCTTTATTATTTAAATTTAATAAATCCTTCATATAAACCTCTAATTTATGTTTTAAATAATTATATTCTTATATTTAAGCCTTTATTCTATACAATTAATATATTTCATATGTTAAACTAACTTAAGGGAGCGTGATTATAGATGATTGAAAATACTAAAGCAATGATATTTGATTTAGATGGAACATTAGTGGATTCAATGTGGCTTTGGGATAAAATAGATACTACATATCTGAATAAACTAGGGATAGACAAGCCTTCTAATTTAAAAAAAGAAATAACACATCTTAGTTTTGATAAAACAGCAGAATATTTTAAAGAAAGATTTAATATAGAAGATTCTGTAGATAAGATATTAGAAACTTGGTATAAAATGTCTTATAATGAATATACCAATAATATAAAACTTAAACCTGGGGCTAAAGAATTTTTAGAATATGTGTCAAGTAAAGGTATAAAACTTGGTATTGCCACTAGTAATTCTATGGTTTTAGTAGAGACATGCTTAAAATCAAATGGGGTTTTTCACCTATTCGATAAAATTACTCTTACAGCAGAGGTTTCAAGAGATAAAAGATTCCCAGATGTGTACCTTTTAGCAGCCAAAAGACTAGGAGTAACCCCTAGTGATTGCATCGTTTTTGAAGATATACTACCTGCTATTTGTGGAGCAAAATCAGCTAATATGACAGTTATAGCTGTAGATGATATTAATACTCCTCTAGAAGATAAACCTAAAATTATTGAAGAGGCTTCAATAATTATTAATGATTATAATGAATTACTTAAGAAACTAAAAATTTAGTTTGGAGTCTCATTAATTTACATATTACTCTACTATTTTAAATAAATATAAATTAGCTATATCAACTTATAAAGCTAAAATACTAGTAAAGGAAATATAGATATTTTAGTTTTATAAAATCTTAATATAGCTAATTTCTTTATTTATATAATTTTTACTTAGTCTACAAGAACTCAACAAAAAGGTAACTATTTTATAATATTTTGTTCTTTAAGTATTAATTAATTGAAATTTTTTATAGCTGCCTTAATTTGCTTAGCCCTATGCTTCCACGTATTATCTCCTGCTTCTTTCTTTAATATTCTTTTATATTCTTCGTCATGAGTTAATACTTTTATTGCATAATCCACTTTTTCTATAAAATCATCATCACTATAGGCTATTTGACAAGATTCATAGGATTTACATTCATTTATATCAGTTGTTACTATTGGCTTTTCTAATGCCATATACTCAAATATTTTTACTGGAGAAGTTGAATCAGTTATATCATTTTTTATAAATGGAACCATACAAATATCAAAGAAAGCTGAATATGTTATTAGATCTATATAATTTATTATACCTAAATAAGACACATTAGGTAATTTATCTAACCCACTTCTATCATAACTTCTATCATAATTTATTCCTATTAATACAATTTCATAATCTGGTCTTTTTTCTGCTAATTTTTTAATCTTTTCATAATCAAACCATTTAGCTAAAGCACCATAATATCCTATTATAGGTTTACCCTTGTCCACTATTTGTTTCATCCGTTTTGCAATATTAAA
>JAUNBX010000033.1:0-13355 GCA_030526875.1 Clostridium perfringens
CCAGTTGTTGCAAGGCCTGCTGCAACTCCAACCATATTACATTCTGCAATACCACAATCTATATGTCTATCTGAAAATTCATTTTTGAAAATTTTAGTTTTTGTAGCCTCTGCAAGGTCTGCATCTAATACTAAAAGATTTTCATATTCCCTACCATACTCTGCTAATGCCTTCCCATAACTTTCTCTAGTTGCTATCTTTTTTAATTCTGACATAATCTTTCACCTTCTTTCTCTAACTCATGCATTGCAATATTATATTGGTCTTTATTAGGTGCTGTTCCATGCCATGAAGCTTTATTTTCCATAAAAGATATTCCTTTCCCTTTTATAGATTTTGCAATTATAGCTGTTGGTTTATCTTTTACTTCTCTTGCCTCTTTAAATGCTCTTTCTATGTCATTAAAATCATGAGCATCAATATTAATTACATTAAAATTAAATGCTTTAAACTTTTCATCTATTGGGTAAGGTGAACAAACTTCATCTATTTTTCCATCAATTTGTAATCCATTATTATCAACAATAACTACTAAATTATCTAACTTTCTAGCTCCTGCAAACATACAAGCCTCCCAAACTTGTCCTTCTTGAAGTTCACCATCACCTAAAAGTGTATAGGTTCTATAATTCTTTCCACTAAGTTTTCCTGATAAAGCAATACCAACTGCTGCTGAAACTCCTTGTCCTAAAGATCCACTAGACATATCAACTCCAGGAATATGTTTTTTATCTGGATGCCCTTGAAGATAAGATCCTAAGTGCCTTAATGTTTTTAAATCTTCTTGTGGAAAAAAACCTCTCTTAGCTAAGGTTGAATAATAAGCAGGCGCAACATGACCCTTTGATAATACAAAACGGTCTCTATCTTCTTTTTGTGGATTATTTGAATCTATATTCATTTCCTGAAAAAACAAATAAGTAAATATTTCTGCTGAAGAAAGTGATCCTCCAGGATGCCCTGATTTTGCATTATATACCCCTATGATAATTCCTTTTCTGATTTCATTAGCTATTTTTTTCAGTTCTAAAACATTCATAAATTTATAACCTTTCCTTAAATTTTATTCTCCAAATACAGCTTTATAATCTGCTTTAAATTTTTCTATCCCTTGATCTGTTAAAGGATGTTTTACCATCTGCTCAATTACACTATAAGGAACTGTTGCAATATCAGCCCCAGCTAATGCACATTCAGTTACATGAATTGGATTTCTAACACTTGCTGCAATTATCTCTGTATTTAATCCATATATATCAAATATTTCTGCTATTGTTCTTACAAGGTCAGTTCCATTTTGTGAAATATCATCTAAACGACCTAAAAATGGTGAAACATAACTTGCTCCAGATCTTGCAGCTAGCAACGCTTGATTTGGTGAAAATATTAATGTTACATTTGTTTTTATGCCTTCTTTTGAAAGAACTTTTACAGCTTTTAATCCTTCTTCTGTCATTGGAATTTTAACAACCATATTTTCATGAATAGATGCAATTTCTCTTCCTTCTCTAATCATGTCACAAGCTAAAGTAGTAGTAGCCTTTACTTCTCCACTTATTGGACCATCAACTATTTTTGTTATTTCTGTTATAACTTCTTTAAACTCTCTTCCTTCCTTTGCTATAAGAGATGGATTTGTTGTTACTCCACAAATTACCCCCATCTCATTTGCCTTTTTTATATCTTCTACCTTTGCCGTGTCTATAAAAAATTTCATAAAATAATTCCCCCTAATATTAAATTTATATTAATTGATTTATAAGCTTTTAATAAAACTAAATGATTTTATTTTATATAAATATATATTTACATAATTTACTCAATAGACCCCTGTCCATAATAAGCATTTGTTCCATGTTTCCTCAAAAAATGTTTATCTTGCATATCTTTAGGCACTTCTTTAGAAATCCCCCTTGATAAGCTTTCAGTACGCCTTGCTATTTTGGCAACTTCTTCTAATACTACAGAATTATAAACAGCACTATCTGCATCTTTTCCCCAAGTAAATGGTCCATGATAAGAGCATAGAATACCTGGCGTATCCATAGGATTTTTATCTTTTATTGTTTCTATAATAACAAGACCTGTATTTTTTTCATAATCTTCATCTATTTCTTCCTTAGATAAAGGTCTTGCACAAGGGATGGAACCATAAAAATAATCAGCATGAGTTGTGCCATAACACGGTATCTCCCTTGTAGCCTGTGCCCAAGCTGTAGCCCAAGGAGAATGAGTATGGACTATTCCTCCTATATCCTTATACCTTTTATATAACTCAATATGAGTCTTTGTATCTGATGAAGGATTATATTTCCCTTCTACCTTATTACCGTTTAAGTCCATAACCACCATGTCTGAAGGAGATAATAAATCATAACTAACTCCGCTTGGTTTAATGACAAAATAACCAGATTCTCTGTCAATTCCACTTACATTTCCCCAAGTGTAAGTTACAAGTCCTCTTTTAGGAAGTTCCATATTAGCTTCATATACTTGTTTTTTTAATGCCTCTAACATGTTATTCTCTCCCCCTTTTAATCATTATTTTTTACTTCTTTCTTTATTTTCTTTAAAATCTTCATGATATCATTTTCTCCTCTTCCAAAATAGTCATGAAGTGTTTCAAACTCATGGTATAATTTTTCATAAACTTTAACATTTTCTTTTATAGGTTTATATGTTACATCTTCAACTTTTCCCATAACCTTTGCTGCATCAAATATTGAATCATACCCACCTTTTTCTCTTCCTGCAGCTACTGCCCCAAACATAGCAGCTCCAAGGGCTGGTGTTTGATCTGATGCTCCTATAAATATTTCTTTATTTGTAACATCAGCATATATTTGCATCATTAAAGGATTTTTCTTTGATATACCACCACAGGCATAAAGCTCATTAACTGGAACCCCAGATTCTTCAAAGGTTTTTATTATTTTGTTTTTACCATAAGCTGTAGCTTCAATTAATGCTCTATAAATCTCTTCTGGTTTTGTTAAAAGTGTCATCCCAAGTATCATTCCAGTTAAATCAACATCAACTAAACAAGAACGATTTCCATTCCACCAATCAAGAGCAAGAAGTCCACTTTCCCCTACTTTTAATTTAGAAGCCTTAAATGTTAAATATTCATGAATATTCATATTATTTTTCTTAGCCTCAATAAAATATGATTCAGGAACACAGTTTTTAACGAACCACTCAAAGTGATCTCCAACACAGGATTGTCCAGCTTCATACCCAAAAAATCCTGGAAGGACACCATCTTCAACTACTCCACACATACCTGGAACTATTTTTTCTTCTGTTCCCATTAAAATATCACAAGTTGATGTCCCAATAATCATAAGCATTTTTCCAGGTTCAGTAACTCCAACAGCTGGAAGTGATACATGGGCATCTACATTTCCAACTGCCACTGCAGTTCCAGGAAGTAAGCCAGTTTTTCTAGCCATTTCTTCTGTTAATTCTCCTGCTTTTTCCCCTATAGATTTAATATCTAAACTTAATTTTTCAGAAACTACATTTTCAAGTCTAGGGTCTAGCGCTTTAAAGAATTCCTTTGATGGATATCCTTCTTCCTTATTCCAAATAGCCTTATATCCTGCTGTACAACTATTACGAGCTTCAACTCCTGTCATTTGCATAGTTACCCAATCAGTGGCCTCTATAAACTTATCTGTTACTTCATAAATTTCTGGTGCTTCATCTAAAACTTGCATTATTTTAGGAAATACCCACTCTGATGATATTTTCCCACCATATCTAGCTAAGAATTTTTCACCACGCTCTTTAGCAATTGTATTTAACTTATTTGCTTCATATTGAGCTGCATGATGTTTCCAAAGCTTAAGCCATGCATGAGGATTAGATTTTAAATTATCATGATAACAAAGTGGTATACCTTCCTTATCAATTGGGAGAATGGTACACGCTGTAAAATCTATAGCTATCCCTATTATATTTTCTGGACTAACCTTTGACTCTTCTAAAACCTTTGGAATTGTATATTCTAAAACTTCTATATAATCTCTTGGGTGTTGAAGTGCCCAGTCAGACTTTAATCTTGTCCCATCTGGAAGAAATTCATCTATAACCCCATGAGAATATTCTTTAACTGCTTGTGCAACTACTTCTCCATTTGAAACATCAACTAAAACAGCCCTTCCTGACTGAGTACCGTAGTCTACACCAATTGAATATTTTTTCATAATGCCATCTTCCTTTCTAAATTAACGAAATGCTAAAGAGTTCCATCTAAGTTCATTTTTTAAATCTTTAATTGTTGTATTTTTGTCTATATAAACAGCTTCTATTCCCATAGCCTCTGCCCAATCTCCCATTTGTTCTGCTGTTAAATCATAAGAGAAAGATGTATGATGAGCTCCCCCTGCTAATATCCAAGCTTCAGCTCCTGTTGAAAGATTTGGTTCTGGTTTCCAAAATGCACTAGCAACAGGTAAATTCGGCATTTTTATATCTTGTTCCATACATTGAACTTCATTTATTATAAGACGGAAACGGTTACCTAAGTCTACTAGTGATGTTGCAACACCTTTTCCTGGCTTTGAAGTGAATACTAAACGAGCTGGGTCTTCTCTATCTCCCATTGATAATGGACAAACTCTTATAGATGGTTTAACGTTGCTTATAGTTGGACAAACTTCTAGCATATGAGATTGAAGAATTCCTTCTTTACCTTGAGCAAGATTATATGTATAATCTTCCATAAATGAAGTTCCCTTTGCGTTTTTAGTTCCATTTGCCATGATTTTCATAAGTCTAACCATACCTGCTGTTTTCCAATCACCTTCTGCACCAAAGCCATATCCTTTTTCCATTAATCTTTGGATTGCAAGGCCTGGAAGTTGTTTAAGACTTCCTAAAGATTCAAAATTAGTTACTATAGCATGATAATTTTTCTCTTTTAAAAATCTTTCAAAACCTATTTCTATTCCTGCCTGTACAGCAACATGACGTCTAAATTCATCTGCATCTCTTCCATCTAAAATGATATTGTATTTTTCATAATATTTTTCCACTAGTTTATCTATTTCATCTTGAGAAACACTATTTACATACTCTGCAATATCAGTAATGTTATATGAATCTATTTCCCAACCAAATTTAATTTGAGCTTCAACTTTATCTCCCTCAGTAACAGCAACATTTCTCATGTTATCTCCTACTCTAAGTATTCTTATGTGGCTACTTTCCATAACACCTATAGCAGTTCTCATCCATCTTGCTATTCTCTCTTGAACTTCTTTATTGTTCCAATATCCTACTATTACCTTTCTTTCAATACCCATACGACTTACAATATGACCAAACTCTCTATCACCATGGGCTGATTGATTAGTGTTCATAAAATCCATATCAATTGTGTCATATGGTATTTCTTCATTAAACTGTGTGTGAAGATGAAGTAATGATTTTCTATATTCTTGAAGGCCAAGTATCCATGATTTAGCAGGAGAGAATGTATGCATCCATGTAATAACTCCTGCACAATTTTCATCTGCATTTGCATCATTAAATAATTTTCTTATAGAAACATTATCTATTAGTGTAGGTTTCCAAAGAACTTCAAAAGGTAAAATACCTGATTTATTTAATCCCTCTATTATTAACTTTGAATGTGTTTCAACTTCTTTTAAACATTCTTCTCCATAAAGACTTTGTGAACCTGTAGCAAACCAAAATTTATAATTTCTCATTTCCATTTTTACATCCACTCCCTTTTTATTTAATGTAATCTTTGTTTTAATTATATAAGACAAGCTTTTTGTAAACAATTTCTTAATCCTACAATAAAATAATATAGTTACCTAATCCGACATTAAAAAGAGTAAATTAAGAGCTATAAAAATGATTTGATTTACCTCAGCATATATTGTAGAAAATTAATTTTACTACCTTTAGTTTTTTTATATTTGCAACAGAACCAAAAATTATTTATCCTTGACAACGTGTTTACACAAATATTATACTTTAATCACTGAAAAAGTTTACATATAGTTAACATTTTAGTGCATGGATGTATTACAATGTAAAAAGTGAAAGGAGAGTTTTAATAATGAAATCTGACAAAAAAATTTCTGCATCTTTTATTTATTTTTTTGGTGCCTTTGGAGGTATTTTATTTGGCTATGATATAGGTGTAATGACAGGTGCTCTACCCTTTTTAGAATTGAATTGGCATCTATCTAGTGCTGCCTTTACTATTGGATGGATTACTTCTTCAGTTATGTTTGGAGCTATTTTTGGTGGTGCATTAGCTGGATTTCTTTCAGATAAACTTGGTCGTAGGAAAGTTATTTTAATTGCTGCAATCATTTTCATGATTGGCTCAATACTTTCTTCCCTAGCTCCTAATGATGGACAATATTATTTAATTATTGTTCGTATTGGACTTGGACTTGCTGTTGGTGCTGCCTCTGCATTAGTTCCTTCTTATATGTCAGAAATGGCCCCTGCACATATGCGTGGACGTCTTTCAGGAATTAATCAACTTATGATTTGTTGTGGAATGCTTATTTCTTATATTATGGACTATGTATTAAAAGGATTAACCCCAGATTTAGCATGGAGAGCAATGCTTGGATGTGCTGCTATACCAGCACTTATTCTTTTCCTTGGAGTCTTAGCTCTTCCAGAATCTCCACGTTTCTTAATTAAAACTGGTCAAATTGAAAAAGCCAAACAAGTTCTTAGTTTCATCAGAAAACCTGATGAAATTGATGGTGAATTAAATCAAATCAATCAAACTGCTAAACAAGAATCTTCTGCCATACGTAATACTTCTTGGGGCACTTTATTTACTGGAAAATACCGTTATTTAGTAATTGCAGGACTTGGAGTAGCTGCATTCCAACAATTCCAAGGTGCAAATGCAATTTTCTACTACATACCTTTAATAGTCCAAAAAGTAACTGGACATGCAGCAACTAATGCTTTAATGTGGCCAATTATTCAAGGTATTATTCTTGTTGCAGGTGCAATATTCTTTATGATAATTGCTGATAAGTTTAATCGTCGTACTTTAATACGCTTTGGTGGAATAGTTATGGCATTATCATTTATCTTACCATCTGTAATTAATGTATTAATTCCTAATGCAAACCCTATGATGATAGTTGTGTTCTTATGTATCTATGTAGCATTCTATTCATTTACTTGGGCACCATTAACTTGGGTACTTGTTGGAGAAATATTCCCATTAGTTATTCGTGGAAGAGCTGCAGGATTAGCATCTTCATTTAACTGGATTGGTTCTTTCTTAGTTGGATTACTTTTCCCAGTTATGACTGCATCTATGAGTGATTCAGATGTATTTGCTATATTTGGTATCGTTTGTATACTAGGAGTAATTTTCGTTACCTTCTTTGTTCCAGAAACAAAAGGACGTACCCTTGAAGAGATTGAAGAAGAATCTTTTAAAAAAGCAAGTTAGATATAATTAAACTACAAAAAGGGCAGATTAAATTTTATTTATTCTGTCCTTTTTATATTTCAATTTATTAACATATTCTAAAGTATATTATTAATTTTAAATTAATATCAATGGGTTACTTATTTTATATTATTTTATAACAGAACTGTTTTTTAATTTTTAATTATTTTTTTATACATTGCTGGAGTTACCCCATATTTTAGTGAAAATAATTTATAAAAATACCCCTTATTATTATATCCAACCATACTAGCTATTTCTTGAATTGATATATCTGTATTTGCAAGAAGTTTAACAGCTTCCTTTAATCTTACATTCTGGACATACTCAGAGTATGTAACCCCTTCCTTTTCCTTTAGGATTCTATTAAAATAATCTTCATTAAAGTGAAATCTATCTACTAAATCTTTTATCTTGATTTGCGCGTAATTACAGTTTATATATTCTTTTATCTCATCAACTACAAAGGAGTTCATTGTTTTTTTCTGCTCTAATGATAAAGAAAACGTATACTCAGTGCTTAATAAGTTTAATATTCTCATTACCAAGCCCTTACTAATATATCTAGAACTTTCATCATTGCATTGAAGTTCATAGACTAATGAAATTAAACTTTCCTCTATTTTTTTATTATTTATATCTTTAGGCTTAAAGTGTAGATATTGTTTTGTATTTTTTTGCTTTAACAATGACTTTTTCAAAAAATTGATAACCTTTTCTTCCTCTAGCTTTTCAACTATTGCTTCATCAAACATTTTATTTGACATTCCTATAAATATTATATTGGCATCTTGAGAAATTAAATAATCCTGATGAATACAATTTTTATCTAAAAGTACTAGCTCTCCCTTTTGAAATTTTATGCTTTTCCCAAGTATTTTTTGCTTTAAGCTACCACTTATAACATATCCAAGTTCGATATAATCGTGAGTATGAAGCTGTGTTACATCTCCATTATTAAATTTTATAAAGTGAGTGTCCTTATCTTTAGGAACTCTAGGTGTAATAGCACCATATAAAGTGCTATCTTTACCTAAAGTCCAACAAACTGCAAAGACGTCCCCTCTAACTTCTTTAGGAAACTTTTTTCGTTCAACAAAATTAGGAGAATATGCTAGGCAAACTACTCTTGAATCTCTATTGTTTTTTTTTACATTATATATTAAACTTTCACTATCTTTAGTTATTTTAGAGCATAGATTCTGTAGATTCACTTATCTCCCCCCTATAACTAACATATATTTATAAATTTATAATGTTATAACTTAGCTAAAAGTTCTGATTTTTGTTTTTCAAATTCATCTTCACTTAAAACTTTCATATCTAAAAGTTCTTTTAATCCTTTTAATTTTACAGCTATTATTTTTTCATTTTCTGTAAGGCTATTCTCATTACTTTTTTTATTTTTCATGTCTAATACAATTTCATTTATTCTATTAAAAATATTACTTGATTCAGATTTTGAAACTGCAATTTTTAGACTTTCTTTAAAGGCTTCAATTGTTATTACACCATATATAATACCCATCTTAAAAGTAATATTACTTAAATCATCATATTTAAGCTGTTCTATCATCTTTCCTACTAAATTTTTATGGCACATGATTATCCTTCTATCTGTTAAAGCATATGTAAAACCACCATCATAGTTTTTTAGAGGTCTATAATCATGTATTCCTGTAAATGTCATTAAAACCTCTTCATCTTTATATAATTCTTTTTCAATTATAGAGAAATTTTTTATTCCATACATTCTATTAATGCCACCTGCAAATCTATTCTCTAAACAATATTTATACATTTCTTCAGCCGTTTTCATCTAATCCTCCAAAAATAAATCTGTTTTAATTTTATATTTTATCCAAAACAAATATTATCTTTTAAATATCTTCTAATTTTTTTAAATGTTTATTATTAATATCTTTTACCTTATTAACTCTTCTTATGTATTTTTCAACATCTTTAATAGGTTCCGTTTTAATCCATGTTTTAACTATTTCCATAGCTATTGCTGAGCCTATAATTTTTCCACCAATACAAATAACATTAGTGTCTGAGTGTTCTCTAGCTAAAGCTGCGCAAAATGTATCTTGACATACAGCTGCATATATACCATATATTTTATTAGCTATCATAGCACTTCCATACCCTACACCATCAACAAATATTCCTCTATCAGCTTCCCCCTTAGAAACTGCCATTGATGCCTTATAAATATAATCTGAAAGGTCGCAAGCTTCCTCATTATATGTTCCAAAATCTATTATTTCATGTCCTTCACTTTGTAAATATTTTTTAATCTCTTCTTTTAGTCCATATCCTGCATGATCATTTGCTATTGCAATTTTCATCTTAAGTACCTCCAAAATTTACTTATTATAATTATACTACTGATCTTATAAAAAACCATTACATATATATTAATTGTAATAAACTTTCTTTAATTTGACCATACTTTTTAAAACTATTGAAACTGTTTATATGATTTTGTAAAATATGTACTATAATAAGGAGAATTAGTTATGATAAACAATTTTATTGAAAGTATAAAAAATTATAAACCCTATAATGAACAAGAAGAAAAAGATAAAAAACTAATACTAACTGCTACTAATAATTTTAACAACTTACTTACTAGAGAAAATCCTATTATGCACTTTACTTCTTCTGGATACATAATTAATAACACAAGGGATAAAGTTTTAATGATATACCATAAAATTTATAATTCTTGGAGCTGGACAGGAGGACATAATGATGGTGACTCTAATTTTTTAAATGTTGCTATAAAAGAAGCTAAAGAAGAAACTGGTTTAAAAAATATAAATGTAATAACTAATAATATATTTTCTATAGATGTACTAACTGTAGATGGTCATATAAAAAGAGATGAATTTATATCATCACATCTTCATTTAAATTTAACATATCTTCTCGAAGCCTCTGAAAATGAAAATCTAGTGTTAAACAAAGAAGAAACAAATGGTGTTAAATGGATTCCTATTAATGAGTTAAATAAGCATTGTAGTGAAAAATATATGATTGATAATGTTTATAACAAACTTAATGAAAAAATAAGTAAACTTTCATAATAAAAAGAAAGCCAAAATTAAGGCTTTCTTTTTATTAAGTTTATCTAAAATTTTTAATTTATCATAAGTAAATTTACTAGATCATTATTAGATGTTTTCTAGCTATATTATATATTAAAGTAAGTATAACCTAATATTGTTTATAGTATATGAATTATTCAAACATATATATTTTATTTAAAGGAGTTTATCATTTTGTAATAAATTAAATAATGTTGGATTTAAATTAAATTTTTCCATTAATGATTTTACTTCATTTAAAGCTTTTTCTTTCTTTTCTTTTGATATTTTAGCTTTTGATGCTCTTATTAAAATATTTTTAGGAGAATGAGAAATATCAATAAACTCTAAAAGCTGAGTTTTATAACCTATAGCTTCTAAAAGATTTGCTCTAACTGCATCTGTCATAAGAGCAGCTACTCTTTCTTGTACTATTCCATATTTAGTTAATATAGATAATTCATCTGTTTCCATTTGTTTATTAAATTCATGTTGACAGCAAGGTACTGAAAAAATCATTTTAGTATTCCATTTAACTGCATTATATAAGGCATAATCTGTTGCTATATCACAGGCATGAAGAGTTATCACCATATCTACTTTATTATTATACTTAAAGCCATTTATATCTCCAAGTTCAAAATGAAGATTATCATATTTATATCTTTTTGCTATCTCATTACATTTTTTAATTACATCTTCCTTAAGGTCTAATCCAATTATTTTAACATCTATATTTTTTATCTTAGCAAAATAATAATAAACTACAAAAGTTAAATAAGACTTTCCACAACCAAAATCTAAAATAGTAAGTTCTTTAAAGTCTTTATTTTTAACCTCATCATCTATAAGTTCTATAAATCTATTTATTTGCTTATATTTATCATACTTACTATTAACAACCTTTCCTTCTTTAGTAAATACCCCTAAATCTATGAGAGGCTCTATAATCATTCCCTCTTTTAAGATATAATTCTTCTCTTTATTGTGAGATTTTTTAGCTAAAGATTTATTATCTGATTTTTTCTTATTTAAAAGGATTTTTCCTTTTTTAGATATTTTAATATCAAAGGTAAAATCCTCAGTCCAAGCTCCCACTTGTTTATAGTTTTCTTCTAAGTATAATAATATTTGTTCTTCTAAATCACTAAGTGATATGTTTTCATGAAAAACCTGTTTATCAGTATATTTTTCTATTTGATAGAATTCACCTTTAGAATTCTCCTTAAGGGCAAATACTATTTTATTATATTTAAAATCCTTAAGCTTTTTGTTACTTAAAACTATCTTTATAACCTTTGAAGAAGTTATATCATCTATTATATTTTTTAATTCATCCATTTATCTTTATCACCTTATCTTATTTATATTTTAGCTACGTTTCAATACAATGTTAACTTTAATTAATGGAAAAAGAATATTTTAAAAAGATAATTCTTAAATCCTCATAAAAGAACTATTTATTCACATTGTATATTAAACATTTTAATAAAATTTATTTGTTATTCAATTACTAAAAGTACTAGATAAATATGTTTTTCTCTAAATACCTCTATTAGATAACTACATTACTAAATCATAATATATCTATTATTTAGTAATGTAGTTATTTTATCAATCCTTCTTAAACATATAATATAATAGCATATATAATAGCGTATTATATATATTTTTATTAAAATTTTTAATATTTTCTACTTGTTTTATATTTTTAATTATCTATACATTAAATAATAAAAATAACAAAGTATCTTTAGAAACTATCCAAAGATACTTTAAGTTAGTTATAAATTAAGTAGTTTTTCAACATTTTTATGAGATATTTTTTCAAAATCCTCTTCACTTAAGTTTGCTGAATTTAAAAATTCTATTCCTTCTTTATTGGTGCTATAAGGATAATCTATAGCAAATATAATTCTATCTGCTCCAAATACCTCTAAAGCACAATTTAACGTTTCATTTGAAAAAAATCCACTAGTTGTTATGTAAAAGTTTGATAAAAAGTATTCTTTAATACCCTTTTTAAGGTGACTTATTCCATAAGCCATTTTTTTATCTGCACGGTCTAAATAAAAAGGAATCCCCTCTCCCATATGTCCAATTATAATTTTTAAATTAGGAAATTTATCAAAAACTCCAGCTAAGACTAAACGGAGGCTGTGAAGGCAATTTTCCATATGCCATCCCCAACCTGAAATTGATAAAGGTCCACCTATTCCATTTGGCAAGTCTGAATATAATTCTTCAAATAACTCTTGTGATGGTTCACCAGGGTGAAGATAAATTGGAACATTTAATTTCTCACAACCAGCAAGTACTGGTGTAAAACTTTCATGATCTAAATAATGCCCATTACATTTTCCACTTATAACTACACCTTTTAAATTAAGCTTATTTACACATCTTTCAAGTTCAATAGCAGCTTCTTTAGGATTTTGCATATTTAACTGAGCAAATCCTGAAAAACGACTAGGATATTTTTTTATAAGCTCTCCTAATATATCATTAGATTCCTTTGCAATAGCACTTGCAACCTTACTGTCCATTCTATCTAAGCCATGACCTGAAAATTGAAGAACCTGGATATCTAATCCAACCCTATCCATATCCATTAATCTAACATCATCTAAATCCAATAATTTTCTATTAAATTCATCCATAATTTTCTTTTGGTTATCAGATTTGTTTTCCATAGGATTATATTTTAAAAGTTCTAATCTTTTTAGTTCTTCTAAATGCCTTTTAGTTATAAAATGTTCTTCTATTGCAATAATCTTATTTTTCATATATACCTCCTTGAATCAAATATT
>JAUNBX010000033.1:13455-22303 GCA_030526875.1 Clostridium perfringens
CATATCTCTCATGTTAAACAAAGTTATAACACTAATTAATATCAAAGCCGCCATCATAGGTAGAAGTATCAAATCTGTTGTAGCCTTATGAACCTTATTTAATTTCCCTCCTACAACAGTATAGTCTCCCATTTGAGCATTCGCTTCTTCTATAGCTATTTTTTCCGATTTTCCTTGAGATATTTTCTCCTCCATGATTTCATCAAACTAATATTTTTAAGTCCTAAACCTTTGTTTTTAAAATATTCATATTCCTTAAAATTATGTTGTAACAATATATGAATTACCTCTTAATTTTCTATATGAAATAGTTTTAATTGTTATTTATTTACTTATTAGTTTTATTTATAATATAGTAAATAAAATTTAATACTTTTAAGGAAATTTAATCCCATAATTCTCGATAAAATAAATGTAATATTAATATTATGCAATGTTAAATTTTTTTAACAAAAGTTAATGTTAAAGGTTTACAGAGCCATAAATGTTAACACAAACTTTAAAATTATTCCATAAAATACTTATTAGAGTATAAATTCATTATATAGTTATTGATATGATTATTTTCTTAGGTTAAAATTAGTTTGTCGGTTTTATTTAAAGATTTTTTTAATCAAGGGAGAAAAAAAATAAATGGATTCTAAGGGTTTAGACAAACAGAGACTTATAAAATTTTGTAAACACGAAGTTGTACTAATAGTATCAATAGTACTTGCAATAGCTTCTTCTTTTATAAATGGACCAAATTTTGGTTCCATTAGTTATAAGGATTTAATGCTATTATTTGATCTTATGATTGTTGTTACTGCATTTAAAGAACTTAAGGTTCTAGATTACATAGGAACAAAACTCTTACATAAAGATAAAAGTTCTAAAAGAATTTATCTTATAATGGTAATGCTAACATTCTTCAGTTCAATGCTTATTACTGATGATGTTGCTTTAATTACATTTGTTCCACTTGCTTTAATATTAGCTAAAAAAGCCAATTTTAATCCAGTAAAATTAGTTGTATTTCAAACTATGGCTGCAATTTTAGGTTGTGCGTTAACTCCAATGGGAAGCTCGCAAAACCTTTACATTTTTACGTATTTTGATTTAACTTCATCACAATTTTTTGCAGTTACATTACCAATGGCAGTTGTAGCTTTTATATTCTTATTAGTTTTGGTTCTTGTGCAAAAGAATAAGAACTTAGATGTAGCTATTGAAAAAGTTGAAATAAAAAATAAAAAACTTACAATTTTATATTTTGTTTTATTTTTAGTTGTACTAGCTTCAGTATTTAAAGTTTTTAACTATGAGTACGCATTTATAGTAATTTTAATAGTAACATTCTTTGTTAACAAAAAGTTATTTAAACGTGTTGATTATTCCTTAATCATAACATTTACTTGTTTCTTTATATTTATAGGAAATATTTCAGCAATACCTGCTGTTAAAACTTTAGTATCTGGACTTTTAACAGACCCATTACACACATACTTTATATCATTAATACTTAGTCAATTTATTAGTAACGTTCCAGCAACACTACTTCTTTCACCATTTACTCATGACTTTAAGTCTGTAGTATTAGGAGTAAATGCAGGAGGATTATTCTCACTAATAGGTTCTATGGCAAGTATAATTTCTTATAAGTTTGTAATATCAGAAACAAAAACAAGCCCTATAACATATATTAAGAAATTTGCGCTTTATAGCTTAATTGCTTTTTGTGTAATAATTCCAACGGCTGTTGTGCTGATTGTCTTTTTTTAGAATTTAATATATATAATTGAGATGGATTCAGTTTTGAATCCATCTTTATTTTTTGTTAAATGTTACCTAGTAATATTTATTTACACATAAACATACTAATAGCTACAAAGTACTCATAGTTATTTATTTAATATACTATTTAAAATATTTTAATTTACAATTTTGTTTTTAAATAGTATTATTAATAATTATTTGAAATATATCAGGGGGACATGATGAATAAGAAGAGTAAAGTAGTTAAAAATTCATTACTAAGTTTAGTTCTTGTACTTATAATATCTTTTATAGTTTTTTTTATTTGGGCTAAGTTCACATATAAACCTACATCTATAGCTGTAAATGCTATGGTTAGTAATGAATTAGTTAATGTAACAAAGGATGAATTTATTGTATTTACACCAAATAACATTACAGAAGCAAAAGGTCTTATATTTTACCCTGGTGCTAAAGTAGAGCCTGAATCTTACACAACTTTATGCAAAGAAATAGCTAAAGAAGGCTTTTTAGTTGTTATAGCTCCTATGCCTTTAGATCTTGCAATACTTTCTCCTAATAAAGCAGAAAGTATTATAGATAAATTTGATAACATAGAAACATGGGCCATAGGAGGGCATTCCCTTGGTGGAGTTATGGCTAGTAATTATGGAATGAAAAACGATAGAATTAAAGGCATCATCTTTTATGCTTCTTATCCTCAAGGAGATAAGCTAAAAAACTCAGATAAAAAAGTATTAAGCATCTATGGAAGCTTAGATGGTGTTGCAAACTTAGAAAATATTAAAAACGCTTCTCTTCCAGATGATGCTAAGTTCATTGAAATTGAAGGTGGAAATCATAGTCAATTTGGAAGTTATGGTGAACAATCTAAAGATAATAAGGCTACAATAAGTGAAGATGAACAAATACACCTTGCTGCTAAATATACTGTAGAATTATTAAATAGTCTATAAATTTTATCTATTTAGTTAAAACACCTAATGATATTAGCATCTTTAGGTGTTTTAACCATCTTATTTAATAGTGTTATATAATTTTTTAATTCCTTATATAACCATATTTTTTAATTCGTTCTTTTATTTTAAACAAATCTAAAGCACATAAACTTATACTTTCTTTATCATTAAAAAGATCTTCCTTATCCTTTGTTGAGAAATAAAAACATACCCCAAGCTTTCTCTTTATGATTAATCTATGCCCTTCCTCTATATGTTTATAAGCCTCTTTACTATTTTTAGCTATTAATATAACCTCATCTTTACTTAGCTTTCCACTATTTATTAATTCATTAAAAATTATAAGAGAGAATATTTTATCTTCTTTATAAACATCATCTTTCCCTATAAAGCTTTCAAATATATCAATTATTGCTTTAGAAGAGATATTAGAACTTATTATATACTCTCTTGTTAAAGATATTTCTCTTCCTATCCCTGAAAATTTAAAGGCCAAATCATCTAAGGATACTCCATCTTTTAAATTTAAAATCTCTTCCACTCTATCTAATATTTTTTCTCTTGGGAAAAATGTTTCTTGACCTGTTGTTACACTCTTTTTTATAAACCATTCTTCTGGAATTAATTTTTTCCTTTTCCATCTATAAAGCTGTCCATAGGAGATTTTAGTTATTCCTAATAAATCTTTTTTTGATATTAAATCTTTTTCCATAGTTACTCCTACCTACTTTCTAGTATTTTTCTAAATCTAATCCTTCTTTATTTTCTACCTTTATAACTTTTAAAACTTTGCTGTTATCATCTATCTCTAAACTTTTTGTATATTCTATACAGTCTATTTTACAACCTTCTTCAATTATTATATTTTCTCCCCTAACAAGGGCACATTCAGTACTATTTAATCTTATTCTATCTCCTTCTATTAAATTACTTTTAACTTTTCTTTCTCCTCCAAAGGTAATTGAAATTGGCCAAAATGTTTTGCTATGATAATTTTTTATTATTATCTCCTCTCCTCCAATTTCCCTTATAAAACTTTGCCTGTGCAACAGTATCTCTATTTTATCTGCTGATAGTAATCCGTTTATATTAACTTTCCCCTTAGATTTAAAATCATTTCCCTCACAATTTCCCTCAATATTAATAGCTCCAGACGCATTCATAGTATTAAAAGATACTTCTTTTTTTATATCAATATTTCCACTTATTCTTATATCTTTCCCATAAACATTTCCATGAATTTTTCCACTACCACTTACTTTCATACTTTCCTCTAAATGAACTGCCCCATAACAATTTAAATTTCCAGATACTTTTAAGAAATTAGCCTTCATATCTTTTCTATAATTACAAGAACCACTTACCCTTATTTCTCTAGAATTAACATTTCCAAAAAAATCTCCTGAACCACTTACTAATATGGTACTAGATTCTAAATCTCCATTTATGACCCCTGTTCCACTTATTTTTACATTTTTATATTTCCCCCCTGACATTTGTCCATTACCTGAGATATTCATATTATCTAATCTTTCCATAGCACTTCTCCTTTACTATAACATTGTTACACTGAATTATAATTTAACTTATTTTCATTTATATAAATAATATCTAATACTTTACTTTTTTCATTTATATTTAGTTTCCCACTACATTCTATTTTGTCAATTATACAACCTTCTCTAATTGTTATATTTTCTCCTCTAATTATCTTACATCTAGTATTTTCTATATCTACTCTATCTCCCTCTATTAACTCACATTCCATATAAGGGCTTATAGTTTTAGCTAGGTTAAAAATTTTGATTGTAACTCCTCCACCATTTTTTATTAATATCCCTTCTCCACCAATCTCTTTTATATAACTCTTTCCCCTTAAGCTAATATCTATAATATCTGCTGATAATAATCCTTTTATATTAACCTTTCCATCTACTATAAACTCTTGACCTTGGCAATTTTTTAAGACTGTTAACCACCCTTCCATATTTATCTTATTAAAATTTAAACCTTTATCTAAAGCTATTTTTCCATTTACATTTATGTAATTACAATATATAGATGTAAATTTTGCTAATCCACTTATATTAATCTCCTCAGAACTCTTTACATTTTCCTTACCTTTAAAAGTTCCTGAAACATATAAACATTTGCAATCTATATAGCCTAATGATTTTCCCTTTCCTGAGATTTCTACCTTATTAGCAGATATATTTCCAGGTATTGTTCCAAGTCCAGATATATTTATATTCTCATAATCTCCACTAGTTATTTTTCCAACTCCTGCTACGTCCATAATATATGATATTCTCCTTTTCATCTATTATTAAGCTATGTGTTAATATAACAAAAATAAATACTTAATTTATAATATATATTACAACGTAACAATGTTTTATTCAACTGTTTTTTATGAAACAAGTTTTATTTTTAAAATACTATATAAAAATTATTTATTAATATTAAAGTTTTTATATAAAATTACATTAAAATTTAAATATTTTCTTAAGTTTTATGATATTATATAAAAAATTAATAAATACTAAGAGGTGAATACTATGTCAATTTATGATTTTGATAAATTTATAGATAGGGAAGGTACTTTTTCTGTTAAATGGGATTATCCAAAAAGATTATTTCCAGATAGTGATTTAAAACCCTTACCACTTTGGGTAGCTGATATGGACTTTCCATGTTCTAATGAAATAATCTCTACTTTGCAAGAAAGAATATCTAATCTTGTTCTAGGTTATAGCTCAGGATACACTGATAAATATATTGATTCAGTAAAAACTTGGTTTAAAGAAAGATTTAATTTTAAAATAAATAATTCTGAAATATTTTTTAGTCCTGGTGTTGTCGCTGCTCTTTCCTATTTAATACAATCCTTAACTAATGAAGGAGACGGAATAATAATTCAAAAACCTGTGTACTATCCCTTTGAAGAAAAAATAAAAGCTAATAAAAGAATAGTTATTAATAACCCTCTAACTTATAAAGATGGAAAATATACAATTGATTTTAAAGATTTAGAAGAAAAGATGTCAATGAAAAGTGTAAAAGGTATGATTTTTTGTAGCCCTCATAATCCTGTAGGACGTGTCTGGACAAAAGAAGAGTTACTAAAGCTTTGTTCTATAGCAAAAAAATATGATAAGTTTATAATAAGCGATGAAATTCATTGTGATATTGTAAGAAGCGGCATAACTCATACTATTTTAGCTTCTTTATGTGATGATTATAAACATAGAATTATAACATGTACATCTCCTAGTAAATCTTTTAATATTGCAGGACTTCAAATAAGTAATATAATAATACAAAATAATGAATATAAAAAACTTTGGAAGGAGTTTGCCATAAAACGAGGTTCTCTTCATGGACCAAATACATTAGCAATGTGTGCAACAATTGCTGCCTATAATGAAAGTAAAGTATGGCTTAAAGAAGTAAACTCTTATATAGATTCTAATATAGCTTTTGCTAAAAAATATATACAAAGAAACTTAAAGAAAGCTAAAGTTATAGATTGTGAAGGCACCTATCTTCTTTGGATTGATTTTTCAGGGTATGGTAAAACAATGAATGAACTTAAAAAACTTATTCATGAAAAAGCTAGAGTTATTTTAGATGAAGGAACTATGTTTGGGGTAGAAGGAGATATGTTTGAACGGATAAATGTAGCTTGCCCAAGAAATATCTTAAAAGAAAGCCTAGAAAGAATTAAAAATGTTTTAGAATCTTGATTTTAAACCTGATTTTAAATAATTGCTGATTTTAGATAAGTTTATAAATTATTTTTTAAAATTATTACTTAAAATTAACATATTTATTTACTTCTATCTAAAATCAACATTATGTTAAACTAAAAATAAGTTATATGAGATTTTGTTTTTAAATGATAATTATTATACGTCCTTTGTATTTTCATGTGGTAAATATTATAATATTTTATTTATTACGTATTTATTTTTAATATTAGATAAATTAATTCCGTCATTACTTTTATTTAGAAATATAAAGGTTGTTATTCCTAAATAAAATGCTAATATTAATATAATAAATGTTAAAATTATTTTTTCTAAATTTACTCTTAAAATATCCATTAACTAACACCCCTATATTAAAATTAACATTAAAATTATAGCTAAAATTAAATTTAATAAAATTCCAAATAAGATATAAACTTTTTGCCTTTCTTGCTCTTTACAAATTTTCTTAATACTACTTTCTAAACTATTAATTTTATTATTTAACTCATCTATATTCTCTAGTAAATTAATATTATCTTTTCTTTTTGCTTCTCTTTTATTGATTTCTAATATTTTATAATAATCTGTTCCCATTATTTCTTTTTCTAATCCTAATAAATAATCTTCTGATGTTAAAGCCACTATATCAACTCCTAGTATATTGATTACCTTTATTTACCATTATACAGAAATATTATATTCTTAACAATAAAAAATTTTCTATTAACTAATTTTATAAGATCATGAAAGTTTAACTCTATAACAAAAGCCATTCAATATAATTTATTTTTCGTTTAATTATGGTATTTAATATATTTTATGTAAATATAAACTATTTAATAGCAAAATAAAAAGTTAGGTTTCTTTTACAAAACACTAACCTTATATAATTATCTATATTGTTTTATAAATTTATTAATAAGTTTTTATATTTTCTATAACTTTTATGAGAATATAACTTCTATTCCAGTGTCACTTAATCCCCAATTTTTAACTTTATATTCACTATATAAAGTTCCAGAATCATTCTTTATAAAAACTTTAATATTTAAATGTTTATTTTTATCATAAAATTTCTTAGAAGACTCTAAATCTTCAACTGATAATTCTCCTCTATTTTCTTTCCAGTATATCTTGTTATTAAAAGATTTATTATTTACAGCTTTTTCATTAATAAACAATCTTATTTCATCTTCTACAACTCTATACCATTTCATGTGCCCTTTTGTTAAAGCTATATCTTCTTTTTTTAGGTCACTTCTTAATTTTTTCATTTATACCTCCATGATTTTCAAATACTTTTAATTTAAGTATTAATCTAATTATAACATCTTTTTGTCAATAAATACGGTAAAACAAAAATATATATATTTATAATTCAAAATATTGTAAAAAATTATATGATTATTGATCTCCTAACCTTGACTTTTCCATGATTTATTTCAAAAAAATTATATTTAGACCTTTATAAAAAAATATTAGAAATCCTAGCATATCTTTTTCCTTAACTTACAAACTTTTTCATCTTTTTATAGTAAAAATATCCTGAATAAACTCCAGGTATAAGAATCCATAAAGCTACTGCCCAAAGCACAACTTGTTCCATATTAAAATAAAATGATGCTATAGCCATAACTATACCAATTGGAAAAGATGTATATCCTAAAAGCCTATGAGCTGTTCTCCATGTTTCTTCATCTCTTATAGTCCAAGGAAGTCTAAAACCTAAATATCTGTTAAAGGGAATCTTAGGAGCTATATTTCCAAAAATCATAATATATAAAGCTAAAACCAACACTATTATTATATCAAGATTTCTTTTGGGTACAGATCTAACTGGCTCTAAAGTCATACTTAAAGCTACTAATATTACTAACCCCATATTTAATGTGGTTACTGTCTTAATTGTTTTTACCTTTGGATTATCTTTAGAAAGTTTGAAAATTTTATCAGCATTTATATCAAAAATAATTAACGCAAAAACAGCTATAAACCCTACTATAGAAGACACCCTATTACTATCTTGGATAGTTAATCCAAGTATGAGCATTAAACTTGAAACTCCTCCAAATATAATTCTTAAAAAATCAAATTTTTTCATATATTATCCCCCTCACCTTTTGAAAATATATCAAGAAACCCTCCTAAAGCCTGTTGTATTACCGATGTATTAATTGAATAAATTATAAACTGACCTTTCTTTTCTGAAGTTATAAGCTTAGCACTTTTTAATATGTCTAAATGTTTTGATATTGCAGGTTTTGACATATCAAAATTGCTTGCTATATCTCCCATAGCCATATCACCTTTATTTAAAAGCCTAAGAATTTCTCTTCTAGTTTCATCACTTAAAGCTTTAAATACCTTATTCATATCTCCTCC
>JAUNBX010000033.1:22403-29174 GCA_030526875.1 Clostridium perfringens
AAACTATATATATAAGAATCATGATAACTTCCATGATGAAATCTATACTTTCTAAGTTTCCCCTCTCTTAAAAATCCTACCTTGCTAAGTATTTCTTGCGCAGCTATGTTTTCTACATCTGTATCTGCCTCTATTCTTACAATTTGATAATTGTTAAATAAATGCTCTGTCATTATCTTTAAAATACTAGTCCCTCTTCCCTTATTACAACTCTCATGATTTAATACAAGTCCAATTTTTACAATACCTTCTCTATAAAAATTAAGATATACTAATCCAATTTTAATATCTTTTTCTTTAACTATTAGCATTTGAAATTCCTTTGAATAAAAACCATTTTTACTATATTCCTCTTTTAATTTATTTAGTGACTGAAATTGAAATTCCTGAAAATCCCCTCTAAACTCTTGTGAATTCCATCTGTAAATTGTCTCCAAATCTTCTTCTTCAATAGCTCTTATAATTATATTTTCTTTATTAATCATATTTAACCGTCTCCTATTTCTTCCTTTCCTTTATTACTCTAACATACATGTTTATAATCTGTTTAATAAAAAAGAAAGCAAAACAATCTTTAATGATTTTTCTACTTTCTTTTTAACTCAATTACTAATTTAATGTTTCCTTTTTTTCTGAAAGTAAATCAGTATAGAAATAGCTTGTCGCTGTTATATAATAAGGTCCTACCCATAAAATTGCAATCCCTGCAGTTATTATAACTATAATAAACCATCCTATAAATGTTAAATTAAATAATAAGAAGTCTAATGCATGTCCTTTTGTTAGTCTCCAACTTTCCTTTAACGCTTCGATAGCTGTATAATCACCGTTATTTATTATGTATAAAGCTAAATTTAATCTTAATGTTAAATAAATCCCTGGTATTACAAAACAAATATATCCTATTCCTTGTATAATTTCTAATAGTATTACTAGGAATATTTTTTGAACTGCTCTATCACTAAATCCACTAAACATATTTGAATAGGTGGCCTCTTCCCTGTTTACATTTAAATTAACTCCATAAGATATAATTCCAATGATTAAAAGAGTTTGAATTATACCACAGATTATAATAAGAATAGTATAAACCACGCCACTTTGGCTAGTTACCATAAATGTTAGTGCAAAACCAATCATTAAACTTTCTATTATATAAAAAGTTAATAATTCTAAAATATAAGTTCCCCTCTTACCAATTAGTGCTTTGTTAGCATCTAATTTTATCTCACTTGCTCTTCTCATTTTTCCTCCTTAAAGTTATAGTTAACTAATATAAACTTAAATAGTTGATAATATCTATCTATAATTACTATTTTGATTCACGCTTCCATTTTACTCTTTAGAAAAAACTATTATAAATATTATATAGTTAACTTATTAATTATTTTTTATTATTACTTGAAAATTATAGAATAATATTATAACATACTTATTATAAGAAAAATATTACATTATATCAACCACAAATATACTTTATTTCATAAAACTCTATTAATTTGTACTATTAAGTATAAACAACAATTTTTATTTATGCTACGTATGTATCACAATTCTATATTTCTACTATTTTTTACATAAACTATATTTACTAAAAATAAATAGAAAGACTTAAATGATTAAGTCTTTCTATTTTAGTTAATATACTATTAAAAACCTATTGAAAATTCAAAAGAATTATTCCCCATTCCTCTACTTGTATTTTGTCTACTATTTATTTTCTCAACTGCCTCATTAACTGATATTGTTGTATCATTTATCTTTTCAAGGGAACTACTTATATCAGCCATACCTTGAGATACATCTTTAGGCTCACCTGTTGAAATTAATTTTAAAGCTTCTCTAAAATTATCTATATATTGATAATAGGCACTATTAGCTGTACTAATACCCCTTGCTAACCTTTTATTCATATTACTTTCATAAAATGATATTGCTTCATTTAACTTTTCTTCATTTAATAAACTATTAGCATTATTTACTATTTCATCATAAGTTAAATTCCCTACCTTACTTGCACACTGAAATACATAACTAGTATATTCTCTAGTGCTATCTATCCAGGCATTTACTACTTTAGTCCTATGAACCCCAAAGATAATGTTAACTAAAGTAATTCCAAAAAATAAAACAAACATAGCTTTTCTACCAATATTTATTTGCATACTTAAATTTTTATTTTTAAACTCAGTTTAAAAATCTTACCTCCTTATGAATTTAGTATTATAATTTTACCATAATATTATATAAATTAACAAAAAATATTTATTTTTTTAATTTTTAACTTTAAAGTGATATTGAATTTTAATCTGTATTTTATCTGAATACAAAAGAAAGATTTAACATATATTATTATAAATTTTATATAACATAAGGAGGTTAAATGATAATTGACATTGTTTTAATATATGGAACTGGCCATGGTGGTGTAGAAAATGCTATTACACAAGTGGCAAAAGGACTAAAAAACAAAGGTCATAAAGTTAGAGTATTTCAAAGTCATAAACCCTATTATGAAGAATGGATAAATACATTAGATGAGATTTATTATTATGGAAATCCTAATAAATTTTATGATATTAATGACTTTTACGACTACGCAATTAGCTATAAGAACTTATTATTTAAACTTGGAAAACCTAATATTGTACTAGCTACCCACTCTACTTTATCTAGTTACTTATGTCATCTTGCCCTTAAGGAAAACATAAATACAATTCCTATTATCTCTTGGATACATGGACCCTCTTGGGTTTATGGTTGGGAATGTTTATTAAATTACTGTAATGGCCATTTAGCAATAAGCTCCCTTGTAAGCAAAAGTATACAAAGTAAAATTAACTCTAAAAATATTTTTTTAATAGGAAATCCTATAGAAGTAGAAGAAGTGAAGATTGTTCCTAGAACTTTAACCTCTATAAAAATTTTATATTTATCAAGATTAGATAAAGAAAAAGGTACTGACCTTTTACTTAAGGCATTAGCTAATGTTAAAGGAAATTGGGAATTAATAGTTTTAGGCGATGGAAGTCTTAGCTTATCTTTGAAAAAATTAGCCTATACTTTAGGAATATCAAATAAAATCTCTTGGCTCGGTTGGCAAGAAGATCCTTGGAGTAAAGTTTATGATGCTTCCTTAACAGTAATATCTTCTCCCTCTGAAGGTTTTTCATTATCCACTGCTGAATCTTTAGCAAGGGGAATTCCTGTAGTTTCAAGCAGATGTGGTGGTCCTGAAGATATGATTCAAGACGGTATTAATGGATGGTTGTATGATGTTAACAATATAAATATGCTTTCTAAAATATTAAATAATATAGTAAACAAAACTTATAAATTACCCTCCCAAGAGGTATGTATAAGGTCTATACAAAAATATAGCAAAAATAATGTTATTAATAATATAGAAAAAATATTAAAAAATTATACAGAAAAGGCTTAGTAGGTGATTTAAATGATTATAGATTTAGCATTATATTATCTTGGAGGTAGAGGTGGCGTTGAAACAGTTATAACAGAACTTAGTAAATATTTTAAAAGAAATGGTCATACCCTTAGAATTTTAATGGCCTATCCTTCATCTAATGATAACTGGTTAAATACTTTAGATAATGTTTATTATTACGGACTAGGAGCAAATACTGATAATGATACTTATTATGGTTTTGCTAAAAATTACAAAAAATTATTAACCTTAATTGGTAAGCCAGATATATGTTTAGCCACTTATACTAGCATTCAAAGCTATATATGTTATTATGCTTTAGAAGAAGGAAATAAACTCTCTATTCCTCTAGTGTCTTTTTTACATGGCTCTTTAAAAACATTTTATAGTAAAGAGTCTATAGGATTTTGCACGAGTCATTTAGCTATAAGTACTACTATGAAAGAAGATATTAAAAAAATAGTTGGGGAAAAAAGAATATATTCAGTAGGAAATCCAGTAAATATGGATAATCTACCACTAGTTTTAAGACCTATTAATAAACTAAAACTATTATATATAGGTTCTTTAGAACCTGAAAAAAATTTAAGTTATTTAATAAATATACTATCTAAAATAAAAGATAATTGGTCATTAGATATTATTGGAGATGGTTCTTCTTTAGATATTTTAAAAGAACAATCTATAACCCTTGGATTGTGGAAAAAAATAAATTGGCTTGGTTGGCAAGATTACCCTTGGTCAAAAGTTAAGGAAGCTTCTTTAATAATATCAACATCAAATAATGAAGGTTTTCCTCTATCTTTACTTGAAGGATTAGCAAGGGGAATTCCTGTAATATGTTCAAATTTAAAAACTCCTAAGGATTTTATTATTGAAGGAAAAAATGGTTGGTTTATAGATACTAAAGAAGAATACAAATTTATAAATTTACTTAATAATATAATGGATGGTACTATTTCCTTGCCTAGTAGTGAATATTGTAAGGAATCAGTAAATAAATTTAACTCTAAGATAGTTATTAATAATGTAGAGAATGTTTTGTTAAGAGAAATTGAACTTTTTAATAATTCTATCCTTTAACATATTGTTGATTTTAGATAAATATTAATAAAATATATCTAAAATCAATCTATGTTTTAAATTTGAAATTTTTTATTTACATATAATTATATTAAGGATATATTACATAATTTTTAAACTGTATTATAGTATTTTTTATTTTGTTCCTTTATACTTAATATTGTAATTATATAAGGTAGGTGATTAAAATAAATTATGTAGTATTTGATTTAGAATTTAATCAATCTAGTGAGGATAAGGACCACAGACTTTTAAATTTTGAAATAATTCAAATTGGTGCTGTAAAACTAGATGACAATTTTAATATAATAGATAAATTTAATAAATTAGTAAAACCTAGTGTAAATTTAAATCTTCATCCGTATGTTAAAGATTTACTTAATATAGATGAAGATTTACTCAAAATATCAAATACCTTTCCTTTTGTATTTAATGATTTCATTAAACTTCTAGATAAAGACACAGTTTTTGTTGTATGGGGAAAAGATGATATAAAAATTCTTTTAAAAAATGCAAACTTTCATAAACTTTCTACATCAAACCTTCCAACACTATATATAGATATACAAAGCTATGGTAATAGATATTTTGGTTTAAAGAAGGGCTTAAAAATTGGTCTTAAAAAAGCTGTTGAACTTTTAGAAATTGAAAATACAAATGAATTTCATGATGCTTACTATGATGCCCTTTGCACTGCTAAAGTTTTTAAAAGACTTTATACTTCAGCAATAAAACCTATTATTTATACTCCTAATAATGTTAGAGGTGAAAAACAAGAAAAAAAGATTATTGATATGGAATCTCTAATTAAACAGATTGAAAAAATTTTTAAGAGACCTATGACTAAAGAAGAAATGGAGATTATACGCCTATCCTATATGATGGGAAAAACTAATCAGTTTACTAAATATCTATCTCCAAAAATAAAATAGACAAGCATCACTGTACTTGTCTATTTTTCTTTTATAAAATTTCTTTCGTAATACAATACTATTTAGCTTTATCTGTCATTTTATTTATAAATTTTATTTTTTTCTTTCTTCTTAATTATTAATATTTTTCATTATATATATATTTTATCTAAAACATTTACATCCTGTATTTAAACACTATAAAAAAGATTGTGTCAAAACAGTTATATATTTTGACACAATCTTTTTTATGGCTTATTTAATTTTTTATTTTTCTATATTTCTTGTTTATATCATTAATTTGTTTTCTTCTCCTTATCATATAGATGATAAGTAAAATCAATGTAATAATTGTTATTAAAAGTGAACTATATTGAAGAGCTGTTCCTGCATAACTTACGGAAATAACCCCCTCTGTATATCCTTCTAAAGGAATTTTTATTATATTATTTGTTCCTTTTTCAACTGGAAGATTAACCTTTATTCCATTAACATCTAATGTAGCTTTATAACCTAAATAATAAATTAATGGAATTTCAATATACGCATTGTCATTATTATTATTATTAAATTTTATTGTCATATTAGTTCCCTCTTTGGTAAAGGAAATTTCAAGAGCATTATTATTTGATGTTACTATGTTACCTCTTGAGTAAATCTTATCTATACTAGTGTTAGCTGGTAAGTATTCACCATTTCCTACAGAATAATCAACTTGATAACTTTCAGATATCATTTTATGACTTTGTACTTTGGCTGTATAATCCGCATATATATTTTCTGTAGATGCAAATATTGATAAAATTAAAACCACAATTAAAGCAATACTTCTGTGCTTTTTATTTTTAAACAATGCAAATGCTATAATACCAGAACTTACTGATAAAAATGCAGTAGCTGGAAGTAAGAGCCTCCATGCAAACTGAATGGCACCTATCTGCTTACAAATAGCGGTTATTGTATTCCATGGAAACCACCCTATAACAGCAAGAAGTGAAATAATCCCCATAACTAAGCATATATCTGAATATATAAAGTATTTTTCTCTATTTTTTCTTACCTTAAATCTAAGAATAGGAATAACTAGTATAGCAATTCCTACTCCTGAAATTGCAGGAACTAAAAATTTGTTGAATCTAAAGGAGAATATTGCAGGTAAAAATCCTTCAACAGTCTGAGAAAGAGTAAATTGGGTTATTGTTTTTGTAGTTAATATAAATTTCTGACTAAATATCTGCTCAACTAATGGAAAAGTAAAATATGCAGTCAAAAGACATGCAACAACCCCTGCTAAAATAAAGTATAATATTCTCTTTTTTTCTTTTCTCATAT
>JAUNBX010000091.1 GCA_030526875.1 Clostridium perfringens
CCTATTTGTCTTATAATAACCCACAGACCCTCAGCTCTTAATATTTGTGATAGGGTCTTTAAACTTCAAGGAGGAGACATTAAAGAACTAGATATAAACTCTATTAATAAAACTCAAAATGAACTTATTTTTGAATAATAAAAAAGTACTGTAGTAAATATTACAGTACTTTTTTTACTAATCTATATACTTAGCACGATATTACTTTAATATAAGAGAAAAAGAATATATTAATAAAAAATTACAGCTTTTCTTTTTATTTAATATTCATTTGAAAATTTAGCAACCTCCTGAAATTTGTGCATAACCTCTCCTCCAGTTACTATAATTTCTCCACATCTTAGCCATGCATGAGCCAGCATTTTATTATCTCCATCTTTTCCTACGCCAAGGTAAAGTGTTGTATAAACTTTTCTCTTCTTTAACATTCTTTGTGTAGTTAATGCCCTAACTAAACATTTACTCTCCCAAGGCGTCTTAGTAGTTGCCATATCAACAGCGTTTAAAACCTGTCTTGCCACTTTATAATCCTCTATTGGAATCTTCTCTGATGACTCAACCTTATGTTTTCCTATATGCTTTCTTAATCTTTTGAAAGGTATAACTAAAATAGTAAATCTATACATCCCACTCAATATATAAGCCTCAAAAAACATTAATTTCCCTCTCATTGGAATCTTAATAAATGTTTTTATTTTTCTAATTAATACTAATAAGGTCGACATAACTTAATACATCCATAAATTTCATAACACTATCTTTACATTCTTTCTCAGAAACCTCATATTCCTTTAGTAAAATATCAATTACATCATTTATTTTTCTAGGTGTCTCTATAAGTTCCCATACTCTACTTCCTAAAGAATTTAAAGAAAAGTATTCCCCCTTATCAATATTCATCATTACCTTTTCACCATTTAAATCTGATACATCTATTTCTTTATTTTGTACAACTATATTCTCTAAATTTAAATCAATCTTTCTTCTCATAATAAACTCCCCTTAATACTTTTTCATTATTTTTTCTATTTCTTTCATTTGATCATCTATAGTAAATCCATTAGCTGGCCTTGTAATTTTATATATGGGAATTCTTTTTGCTATATCTAAGCATTTTCTAAAGTATTCCTTATTCATACCAATTAATCTTAAAATCTCTATTCTGTAAATATTATTTATAACTATATTAAGTTTCTCTGTCCCCTTAACTTCCTCTATCTTAACCTCTTTTACATTATCCTTTGTTATGTAAAATATAGCCCCAAGATTTAAATCTTCCCTTCTAAAAGTTTTAGATACAGACACAACATATTTTTGCCTTCCTTCATCAATTAGTTTAAAATTTTCTAAATTATATCCCATTTTAATCATGGCATCTTTACACACCTTTTGCTGAGGATACGCTGATTTAATAACTATATTATTATTCTCATCTAATCCAGTGACAGATACATCATCTGCCATAAATCCAAACCCTCTATGCCTAAAACCATTAACTAAAGTAGATTTTCCTGCTCCTTGATCTCCTGTTATAACTATAGATTTATTGTCTACTATTACAGTGCCTCCATGAATAGCAACTGTATTTCTTTGTTGTAAAAGCATGCCAAAGGATGTTCCAAGTAAAAAAGTTTTAACAGGTTGATTAGGACTATTATTAATACTATCTACAATAATCTCATTTCCCTTTGAAATATGGTAATTAGCCACATTATCTATCGAAAAAGTAAAGTTATCACCCTCTCCTAAGAACCAACTATTATTAGGTATCTTTTCTAACTTTTCATTAGGTACTTTATCTATTTTAATTTCTACATCATGATTGCTTGTACTTCTATTTTTTAAAGATACAAGTTCATTTATCTCAAGCTCTGACTTAACCATTAATCCATAAAGATTATAAAAATACTCTTTAACCAAAATACCCCCTATTTTTTAACATATTAATAAATAAAATTAGTTTATCTATATAAGTAACTTCAACTCTATATTTAGATAATCTTAAAGGTTATGTAACCTTATCATTTAAATCAAATTTAATTTACACCAATAAGTAGGTTCATCTAAAATTAATAGATGCCCTATTTAATGATTACTGCTTGTATTTTTGCTTTATAAATTTTACAATATTAAATTATGAACCGTTATTAGGTCTATTAGTACAATTAGGGTGATGTCCTCCATTCTGTGGAAATTTACCTGGTTGTCCACATTCTTGATGACACCCATTTGGAAGCCAACCTTGAGCTTCTTCACCAAGTAAATTAAAATTAGCTGTTTCACTTGCGCCTAAAATATTCACTTTTGGATTAATCCATTCTTTTTTCATTTATTACTCCCCACAATATTTATTTTTTCGATTTACAATATATATATACTTTGTTACTTTATAATATATTACTAAATATTTAATTTAAAATTGTTATATAAGAGCTAATGCGATACCTTCAACCCAGTTTAAAAATTAATTTTTCTTTATATAATTTTAAATTTAACTATATGAATTTTCTATAACAATGACTTTTATTTATATATAAAAAGCCATCTAAAATTTAGATAGCCTTTTGATTTTTAATTTATGAACCAGTTGGTATTGCTGGCTCTAAAGGTATTGATGGTACTGATGATGGTGGTTCATGACACGGACCGTGTCCTGGTCTATGTGGACACTGATTCGGATGATATCCGTGCCCACATCTACTATCATTCATTGTTTTACTTATTCCCAAAGTGTTGACCGTTGGATTAATCCACTTTTTTTTCATATTCTCACCTATATATACTTATTTATACTAAATACTATTATAAAACAAGCAATTTTATTACTAAAATTTACTTCCTACTCTATATTATTTTTATCCATAAATTCACATTTAAACATATAGAGGCACCATCTAAAAATTAGATGGTGCTAAACTTAAGACTTATAACTTAACTTGGCTCACACTGGCAACATGGACAATCACAACCTTGACCGTGACAACCACAATCATGTTCTGTATTTATACCTAATAACCCATCTTGACATTGACATTCACCTGTATATTTTGTTTCACTCATTCCTAAAATTTTAACTATTGGTTTAACCCATTCTTTTTTCATTTTTATTCCTCCCCAATATTCTATTTTCAACCTTTAGTATATATATATTTCCATAATATATAATATATGATAAAATTAAATATACATAAGAATAAAAAATTATGATACATCTATAGTTCAAGCCACTTTAAAAGTTTATTTCTTTTATAGGATTTCAAAACATTAATACTAAAAAAACTAATCTTATCTATTAGTTTATACTCCTTATTAAATAATCCATTAAACAACCGATGAATCCATGCTATAGGAAGTAAGATTTTAAATTTTTTAGCATAATTATACCTATTACTTATTTTATTAGATGGTGGAAATACTAACTTAAGATATCTTTTGAAAACATTATTATTTATTGATTTTTCTCCTAAATCAAAAGCTGCTTCTGCTTTAAATGAATACATCGTCTCCCTTTTTCCATGAACACCACTTTTTAATATATCTTCAATAAATATATCTACTTCCTCTTCTCTAATATTAAAATTATTTTGTAGTTCTTTAGGTATATCTATGTCAAAAAGAATACTACACATTAAAAATACTAGATAAGAAAACTTCTCGATATCATTTTTTTTAGTTTCCTCTTTGAAATTTTCCCAGTTTATATTTTCTTTTTTTTCTTTTATTATTAAAGCTACATCTAATAATTGTCTAACCCCAAATCCTCCTGCTGCTATATGAACTGCCATATGTAGACATAAATGCACTAACATATCCTCTATAGACATAGCCAAAACTTCTACTCCATTTATGTCTTCTTTTTTTACATGTTCCCATAGACTATTTTCAAGAGGAGTTTTCCCTTTAAAATAATCTTTGTTTACAAGGCTCCAATGGACTTCTATTTCATGGAGTTTATTATTTGTAAAACCTACATGATGCCCTGCTTCTCCTTCTTTTTTATATCCCAAACTATAAAGACAATTTGTTATTTTCTCTAAATCTTCTTTGTGTACTAAAATATCTATATCACCCATTATTCTATGTTCTGGACTTTTATAAAAATTTCTTATTATAAAGCCTTTTAACGCAACAAATTCTATTTGAGCCTTATTAAGTTCATTAAATATAAAACATGTTTTTCTAATATGATTTATTTGCCATATACTTTGTGAAAATACTCTATTTTTCCAACTGTTCTTTAAATCTTTATCTATAGTAGTTGTGTTATCATCCCACTTTATAGCTGAATAAACTATACCATCTACACAGTGCTCTCTGCTCTCTTCTAAAATTTTTTCCCATGTAGTTTTATTATCTAAAGTTACATTAATCTTTTCATCATGTACATAAGCTTTTAATATATTTATAAACTCTTTTTCAATAAGATTCATATCCTCTCCTTATAATCTATAATATTTTATACTGTTTACTACGCATCTTAATAATATTTATGTATACTGAAATATAAATATTACAAAAAATAAAATAGCTAAATTTCTAATGTTTAAACTTACAAACTTCAGAAATTCAACTATTTTATAAATTCTTTTATTTAACTATACCTAGTATAAAGTTTGTTTTATATTTTCAACATAGACTCTTAAAACCTCACCTACTCCCCAAGCCTGATTATATGCTCCTCTTGGATTATACGGATTTTTTCCATCTAATATTTCAGAAACTCCCATGATACATCC
>JAUNBX010000002.1:0-5025 GCA_030526875.1 Clostridium perfringens
AACTATAAAGAAGTAAGGAACAGTCATAGCAACTGTCATTATTAATACAACTTTATTGTATAGAGCAGTTGATGTGCTACCACCACTAAATCCTATAGCTATTAGAAACGCACTTACTATAATAGTTTGAAGCCAAACAGCATTCATTGGAATACCATTTTTATTTTCCTTAGTTAATCTTTCAGGTAAAAGCCCTTTAGGAACTCCTTTAAATAATTGTTTAATAGGAGCATAAACTTTAAGTGGTAAAACTGCAAGAGCTATAGCTGTTGACCATGAAAGAACTCTATTAAGCCATAATCCAAGATTTAAAGAAGCAGCTTGATTAAGTCCAAATACATGTCCAAGTTTAACTCCCATAGCTTGTACTTCATAAACTGAGAAATTACCAAGGCTAACATCTTGTCCACTTAGAACTTGTTTCCAATTTATATACATACCTATTAATAAAACTATACCAACCATAAGTCCAGTTATTATGATTGTTGAAAAAATAATTCCCTTTGGAACATTTTTTGTAGGGTTTTTAACTTGGTCTGCAAGACCTGCTATTATTTCCATACCACCATACATAAATACTACGAAAACGAAGAAGCCTGTAGCTGCAAGAGGAGTTGAGTAACTTGGGTTAGGTCCTATAAATACTCCTTTAACTGATGAAATCATAGGTTGCGCAAAGTGGAAACCTGAAGATGCAAATATTATTAAAGAACCCCCAATTATAAGTATATGTATAACTATCATACTAACTAAGGCGATTGTTGATAGAAATGTTAGATTTTTTACTCCAAAGCCAGAAGTTAGTGCAATAATTACTATTAAAACTACTCCTAAAATTGCTAAAGTTTCTGAGTTGTTAAGTCCAAAAAATGTCCAAGTAGATGTCATATCTTTACCAAAGATAGCAGTTGATACTACAACCCATGTTATAGTTGCTGTTGTAACAAACCATAGAACTTGAGAGCCATACCAAATCATAGTTACTATAAGGGAATATTTTTCTCCCATAGATTCTTTCATCCAAGTAAAAATACCACCTTGATTATCTTTAAATGCGGAGCCCATTTCAGATACCATAAAGGAATAAGGTATAAAAAATAGTATAGCTCCAACTATCATATATATTATTGCTGCGTACCCCATTTGATAGAAAGCTTGTTGAGGGTTAGCGATACCATAAAGGTTAGGGAAAATCATTGCTATAAATCCTAAAAGGGAAATTTTATAAACGTTCTTTTTTAAATTTGATTTTTCCAATTAAATCATCCTTTCATAAAAATATAGAGCAACACAGTTTAAAATATCTTAAAAGCTAAAATGAAATTTTAAAAAATATAATATGCAAATAATAACTTTGTAGAAAAACAATAAACTTGTATTATGATTAATAATTTATCATAAAAAATATTAAAAATCAACATAATTATCAATAAAAAATATAAAATATTAATATTTTTTTAACAAAATGTTAATAAAATAAAAAACATAATTATGATATTTTTAATAAAAGAAGGAGATAATAGAAAAGAAAAATGAATAAAAAGGAAAAAAACTTTCATAAAAACAAAAAGAAACCTAAAATCAAATAATTGACTTTAGGTTTCTTTTAGTAGTAATATTTACTGTTTATCTAAAACCGTACGTTTATATCTCTTATAAAGAACCCATCCTATAAATCCAAATATTACAGGTCCTGCTGCAAGCCAAAGTGAATTTTTAATATTTCCACTAAGTGCTGGTTGAATTATAGCAAATATATTAGCAAAAGCTAGTATAGCAGCTGCGATAAATCCCCAGAAAAGACCAGATTTAACGCTATAGAATTCATAAGATTTTTTAATACTTCTGTTCTTCTTAAATTTAATATAAGTCACAACTATAAAGAAGTATGGTACAGTCATAGCAACTGTCATTATAAGTACAACTGTATTATAAAGGTTTGATGAGCTTCCTGAAGTTGTAAATCCAAGTAAAAATACTATAAAACATACTATAGCAGTTTGAAGCCAAACAGCATTCATTGCAACACCACGTTTATTTTCTTTAATTAATTTTTCAGGGAAAACTCCTTTTGGAACTCCTCTAAATAATTGTTGAATAGGGGAGAATACTCTAAGTGGTAAAATAGCTAATCCAACAGCTGCTGACCAAGAAAGTACTCTATTTAACCAAAGTCCTAAAGAAGCAGATGTAGCTGCATTAAGACCAAATGATTGCCCAATCTTAACTCCTAGATTATCAGTTAAATAAACTGCGTAGTTAGCAAGGTTTACGTTAGGCCCTCCTAATACTTTATTCCAGTTAGCATACATTCCAAGGAAGATAACTATACCAATCATAAGTCCTGTTATGATTATAGTTGATATGATAATTCCTTTTGGAACATTTTTATGAGGATTTTTTACTTTATCAGCAAGTCCAGCTATAACTTCCATTCCGCCGTAATCAAATACTATGAAAACAAAGAAAGCTATAACTTCAAGAGGAGTAGAATAAGTAGGATTTGGCCCTACAAAGACTCCTTTTACACTATGTATCATAGGCTGAGCAAAGTGTGCTCCAGACATTGCAAAAACTAAAATAGCTCCGCCAATTACAACTATATGTATAACTATCATACTAATAAGTGCTACAGTAGATAAAAATGTTAAATTTTTAAGTCCGAAACCACATACAACTGCTAGTCCTATTATTAGTAAAATACCTAATATAGCAAGAGTTTGGCTACTATTTAGTCCTAATATATGCCAAGTTGAAGTAGTATCAGTACCAAATATTGCAGTTGAAATTGTTACCCAAGTAGTAGTAGCTACTGATACAAACCATAGAAGTTGAGCAGCATACCAAATCATAGAAACTATCATTGAATATTTTTCACCAACAGAATGCTTCATCCATGTAAAAATACCACCTTCACTGTCTTTGAAGGCAGAACCCATTTCAGATACCATAAAAGAATAAGGGATAAAGAAGAAAATTGCTCCTATTATCATATAGATTATTGATGCATATCCCATTTGGTAGTAAGCCTGTTGAGGATTACCTATACCGTAAAGTGTAGGGAATATCATAGCAATAAGACCTGCTAAAGATATCTTATAAACCGCACTTTTTGCGCTCGAGTCTTTCATTTAAAGAATCATCCTTTCGTTATTAAGTTAAATCATTAGTTTTAGTCAGGAAAATAAGTAAAATATGAAAAAAATTGAATAAAGTGAATCAATTTTATTCATAAAAGTATAACGCTAACATTAATATATTAATATATTATCATTAAAATGAATATTTTTCAATAAATTTATTCGAAATGTAAATAAAAAAATAATGAAATATTAAAAAACTGTTAAGATGAAACTAAATGACTTTATTGATTTTGCAACTTGTTTAATAAAGTGTATCAAAATAAAGCATGCCAAATTTTATATAAAGATGTGTTTATTTAATTTAAATATATTTAATTTTAGAAATTTTTATTTTTAGTATATTTTTAATCAATATACTTTTAAAAAAGCTTAATAATGCTTTAAATTTAGAAAAAGTATTTATATAATTATTCCATTAATTAAATGAATAAAAAATATCTATAGGTAAATTACCTATAGATATTTTAAAATAAATATTAGTCTTCGTATAAATATTCTCTAGTAAGAGGAATATCGTTGTTAACCCCTTTTGTAAATAGTATTTGATGAAGGTCTGTTATACCGTTTTTAAATACAGCAGCACAAGAAGAAAGGTATAAATCCCACATTCTTATAAATTCTTCATCAAACATAGTTTCTACTTTATCCATACAAGCATGATAGTTCTTTAGCCATTCTAAAAGAGTCATCATATAGTGACGTCTTAAACTTTCAACATCAATTGTATAGAATTTCATATCTGAAGCTATATTTATCATTTCTCTTAAGCTTGGAATAACGCCACCTGGGAATATGTATTTTCTTATAAATGCATCTCCTTCTGATTCCTTTAAGCCACTTATGTAATGAAGAAGGAATAAGCCTTTTTTCTTTAAGACAGCAGATACATTTTTCATGAATAATTCATAATTTTCTCTACCAACGTGTTCAAGCATACCAACACTTACAACTCTATCAAATTCTAAACCAGATTTTTCAAGGTCTCTATAATCCATAAGTTTAACATCTAAATAATCTTCTAGGTGTTCTTCGGCAATTCTTTCTTTAAATTTTTTATATTGTTCTTCACTTAAAGTTATACCTAAACCTTTAACTTTATAAAGTTTAGCAGCCTCTATAAGAAGGAATCCCCAACCACAACCGATATCTAAAAGTCTTTGACCTTCTTCAAGGTTTAATTTCTTTAATATATGATGAATTTTATTCATTTGAGCATCATAAAGTGTATCTGTATCTTTTTTAAAGTATGCACAAGAATAACTCATAGTTTTATCAAGCCATAAACTGTAGAAATCATTTCCTATATCATAGTGAGAAGATACTTCTTCTTTTTGTTTTGATTTTGAACTAGCTTTGTGGAATATTTTTGGTAATCCTTTGAAATCTGTTTTAAAACTATCTTTATGACTTAAAAATAAATCAAGAGCTTCAAAAATATCTCCTTCTAGTTCTATATCTTTTCTCATATAAGCTTCACAGAAAGCTAAAGATGTACTTGCTAATAATTCTTTTTTTCTAAGTGGTGCATTTAATATAAGTTTAAATTTTGAAGGTTCTGTACCAAGAACCATTTCTTCCCCGTCAGCAAATCTTAGAGTAAATGGTACGTCATTAAAATTCTTTAAAAATGTTTTTAAAAACACTTTATCTAAATCCATATTAGTTTCTCCTTTAACCAAATATATTATATAAAATGGAATTTATTTTTGATTATAACCATTTTATCTAGATATTATATCACTAAAACATTATATCAAATTAAATTAAGTTTTTCATCAATTATTTATTAATATTTATGTATAGGGTGATTTATTACAAAATTAAAGGAATAAAATTACAATTAAAACTATATATAAAATAATTTGTAAATATAAAGGAAACA
>JAUNBX010000002.1:5125-10520 GCA_030526875.1 Clostridium perfringens
AAGATATGATAGAAGATTATATATTAGAATATCCAGATAAAAATTTTGAAATTATATATAGTGAAGATATGTCCTATAATGAATTTACAAACTTATTAGGAAGCTTTACAAAAAATGATATTATAATTTGCGCATATCCATATATGTTTAGTGGTGAGAGGCGAATTACTTATAAAGATTTAATGGAATTAATTTCAGAAAATGTTAAGGATGAAGTCCCCTTTTATGGAGTCTTAACCTATGGTATAGGAAGTGGAGTTTTAGGGGGAAAAGTAGTTTCTCATTACACTCAAGGAGAAGAAGCTGGAAAAATAGTTAATAAAATATTAAATGGTGAAACTTCAAAGGATATATCAATAGTTTCTAGTGATATAAATGAATATGTATTTGATTATAATAAATTAAAGTCTATAGGAATTAAAGAAAGTAGCCTTCCAGAAGGTTCTATAATAATAAACAAGCCAGAGTCCTTTTGGGTAAAATATAAAAGATTGATATTACCAGTATCATTAACTATATTAGGGTTATTTGCCATAATAATTGCTTTTATAATCTATTCAGTAGACCAAAAAAAATATGAAAAAGAAATATTAAAAGCTAAATCTATTGCAGAAACTGCAAATAAATCAAAGGACCATTTTATATCTAATATAAGTCATGAACTTAGAACTCCAGTTGCTGTTATAGTGTCAGCAAATCAATTATTAAAGTTAAAAATGGAAAAATATGATTTTGAAGAAAAACAAAACTTAACAGAAAAATTAAATATAATTGATAAAAATTGTTATAGGCTTATGAGGTTAGTTAATAACATAATAGATATAGCTAAAATAGATGCTAATTTTATGAAAGTAAATTCTAAAAATTTAAATGCAGTAGAACTTTTGGAAGATTTAGTTATGTCAGTTATTCCTTATGCTGAAAATAAGAATGTAAATATTATATTCGATACACAAGAAGAAGAGATAATAATGGCATTAGATAAGGAAAAAATGGAGAGGATAGTATTAAATCTTTTATCTAATGCAATAAAGTTTTCTAAGGAAGGTGGAACTGTATTTTTTAATATATATATAGAAGATAATAATTTAGTATTCTATGTTGCTGATAATGGAATTGGAATAGAAAAAGATGATTTAGAGAAAATATTTGAAAAATTTATACAAGTAGATGAAACAATGACAAGAAAAAATGAGGGTAGTGGTATAGGATTATCCCTTGTCAAGTCCTTTGTAAGACTTCATAACGGCAAAATATATGTTGAATCAACACCTAAAGAGGGAAGTAAATTCACTGTAAAACTACCTATAACACTTATAAATGACCATAGCGATTTAAAAGTTGTAAAAAATGCTACAGAAGAAAATAATTCTAAAATAAGCACTAAGATGGAGTTTTCAGACATTTATTTTTAATATTATATTTTAAGTTGACATAAATTTAAAATTAGTTAAGGAAATGATAGACTATGTTTTATATTAATATTTAAAACATAGTCTATAAGAAAAAGTGATCAAATGCATATCCAGCATAGATAAAGGCGAAATTCCAAATAGTTATGCCACATATAGAAAAGAGAATAAATCTTAAAAGATTAGTTTTAGCAATACCATTAACAAGGGAAATTAATGTTCTAGCTACAGGAATAAGTCTAGATATAAAGCTTGCTTTAGCACCATATTTATTAACATAGGCAAATGTTTTGTCTATGGATTTTTGGAATTTAGGAAATTTTTTATAGATTTTTTCAACAAAAGGTGTTCCTAAAAAATACCCTAAACTATAGAGAACTAAACTTCCAAGAAGCCCTGCTAAAACAGATACACTTAGTGCAAAGAGAAAATTTAAATTATTATTTGCTATCAGTATCCCAGCAGCTGGCATTATTATACCAGAGGGAAAACCTGGAAGATTTAAATATTCTAAAAAAACTATTAGGAATAAAAACCATATGCCGTATCTAGTAAGATAAGTTAAAACATATTGTAAATTCATAAAAACTCCTTAATAAAAATAATAGCTTTTATTTATCTATTTATAGTATTCGAAATTTATAAATAATTATTTAAATTTTATAATACAATATTAAATATATTTTACATTTTATGAATAAAATAGTCAATTTAAAGAGAATGTTTATAAACTACTCATCTTAAATATTTTAAGAAAATGTTTGCAAAATATATTGACAGTGTTGTACGTATAAGATATTATTAATTTGTAACTTATACGTATATGTTGTAGATATAAGTTAAACTACATATAAATACAAATATAAATATATCAAGTTATTAAAAACAGGGGGAGGAAAAAGCAAATGGCTAACACTGCACAATTTGAAAACGATGTAAAAAAGATACTAAGGGCAGTTGGTGGAGAAGAAAATGTAAGCGTAGCAACTCATTGTATTACTCGTTTAAGGTTTGTTTTGAAAAATGAAAAAATAGTAGATGAGGTAGCTCTTAAAAATATTGATCTTGTAAAGGGTCATTTTAATGCTAATGGTCAGTTTCAAGTAATTATAGGTCCAGGAACAGTTGATAGAGCTTATGATTATATGTTATCCATAACAAATATTCAAGCTGTTAGTAAAGATGATGCCAAAAATGAAGCAGCTAAAAAGCTAAATCCAATTCAGCTTGCTATTAAAACGTTATCAGACATATTCATTCCTATACTTCCAGCTATAGTAACAGCAGGTCTTTTACTTGGAATAAATAATATTTTAGCAGGTAATGGAATATTTTATGCTAATAAATCATTGATTGATGTTTATCCACAGTGGAGTGGTCTAGCAGCAATGATACATGTAATTGCAGAAACATCATTTACATTCTTAACAGCTCTTGTTGGATGGTCAGCAGCTAAAAAGTTTGGAGGAAATCCACTTTTAGGTATAGTTTTAGGTCTTATTTTAGTTAATCCAGCACTTTTAAATGCTTATGATTATGGGCAAGCAGCGGCTAATGGTACTGTGCCGACATGGAGTCTTTTTGGATTTACGTTCCAAAAGATAGGATACCAAGGACAAATATTACCAATACTTGTTTCAACATGGATAATGGTTAAAATAGAGAAGTTTATGAATAAGGTAGTTCCAGATTCATTTAAGTTATTATTAGTAGCACCAGTGGCTCTTTTAGTAACAGGACTTTTATCTTTTATAATTATAGGACCAGTTACCTTTGCGGCAGGTAATGCTATGGCAACAGGCTTTGTATATATGTTCCATCACTATGCATTATTTGCAGGATTGTTATTTGGTTTTACTTATGCAATGATAGTTATAACAGGAATGCACAATACTTTCTTAGTAGTTGACTTTCAGCTTTTAGCATCACCACTACATGGTGCACTTTTATGGCCAATGGTAGCCTTATCAAATATAACTCAAGGTTCAGGTGCTCTTGCAATGTTCTTCTTAAGTAAAGATAAAAAGACTAAGGGGTTAGGTGCTACAGCAGGTCTTACAGCTTATTTAGGTGTTACAGAACCGGCTATGTATGGTGTGACATTACGATATAAGTGGCCATACCTTGCATGTTTAGTAAGTTCGGCAATAGCATCGGCTTATATTGCAGTTAATGGAGTATTAGCAACATCAATAGGTGTTGGTGGACTTCCAGCATTCTTATCAATATTTCCTAAATATTGGCCAGTATATTTCATAGGAATGGGAATTGCTTTTGCAGGACCGTTAATATTAATTCCTATTATGTATTTAGTTCCAAAGGTAAGACGTGATATGAGAGATACTGATAGTGGAAAAGGTGCAATTAAATTTGACATGGATGCTTTAATGGGAAAAGTGCCATCAGATAGAAAAGAAGTTAAAAATGAAATTAAGGAGGCTGAAACTGTTAGAGAAATAACTATTCCAGATAGTGAAAAGTTAATAGAAGAAAATAAGGGGGCAAAAGAAACTATATTTGCTCCAGTTAAAGGAAGATTGATAAACTTAGAGAATTCCTGTGATGAAACTTTTGCAAGTAAAGTTTTAGGCGAAGGAGTTGCTATAGAGCCAGAGGATTCAAAAATAGTATCACCAGCAGATGGAATAGTTTCTATGATATTTGGAACTAACCATGCAGTTTCGGTAACAACTAATAAGGGAGTAGAGGTTTTGATTCATGTAGGTGTGGATACTGTAAATATGAATGGTAAAGGTTTTAAATCATTTGTAAGTGTAGGTGATAAAGTAAGACTTGGAGATAAGCTTTTAGAAGTAGATTTTGATTTAGTTAAAAAAGAAGCCACATCAGATACTACCTTTATGGTTATTGCCAATACAGATAAGTTTAGAGATATAAAATCTAAAGAGCCTTGTGAAGTAAAAGAAAAAGAAGAAGTTATAGAAATAGATTTTAACTAAAAGTTATATTTAGGTAAAAGAACATTTACAATATAGTGCAAACGGAATTTAAAAGGATATCAATTATAGAAATTAATAAAATAAAGGTAGCTAGTAACTTTATGTTACCTAGCTACCTCTATTTTATTAATATATGTATGATATAGTATTATCTCGTCTATCAGATGCTTTAGGACTAGAGTTTTTCTTATGACCTAATACTATTGCATGAGTAGGTATGTAACCCTTAGGGATAGAAAATTTATCATGATATTCTTTGGATTTTTCATCATCTAAAAGGAATAGATACTTTATAAATCCAACCCAACAAGAACCTATTTCATGAGAGTGTGCCGCTAACATTATATTTTGAGAAGCTGCTGCACAGTCATCTTGACTAGTTGCATCATTAATATCCTTTGAAATTAATATAGCAACAGGAGCTTTATAAAAAGTATCATAAGAATCATTGTTAGCTTTTGTATTTATAGCTTTTAATACATCAGGGTTTGAGATTTTTTCTTCACCGTATTTTTTTACAGCTTCTTTAGTGCTCTCGTTTAGTTCATTTAATATATCTTTGTTTTGTATAACAGTAAAATGCCAAAGTTGCTTGTTTTTACTACTAGGTGCATACAACCCTGCTGTTAGTATTTCCTTTAATATATCTTGATCTACTGATTCCTCAGTAAAGGCTCTAGTACTTCTTCTGCTTATTATATTGCTTATTATATCATTCATTTTGAAACCTCCTTTAATCATTAGTATAAACGTTTTTATTTTATACAACTTTATAATGTGTTTATAGACTATACTAATTAATACTTTTAATTAATTAGTATTAAAAATTAATTAAAGTGTAACATTATTAGTTAGTAAGGTCAATTTAAATAAATAACATATGTACTAATAAAATATATCTAGTTTTTAGCAATTATCTAAGAATTTTAGATTGAAAAATTAAAAATAGCTATTAAAGAATGTTGACAAAAGATGTGTGATGAAATAATATATAATTAACATATACGTACAGGTTTGAAGTGG
>JAUNBX010000002.1:10620-21703 GCA_030526875.1 Clostridium perfringens
TTTTATTAAAAATTCAATTATATTAAGATATACGGCTACAAGAATTATAAATTAACTCTAATTTAAGAATATTGATTATGTAATTGTTTTTAGGGTGTTAAATGTAAAATATAAAGTATAAATTAAAAGAGGGATGCAGGTATGAAAAGAGATCAATGGAAAAAATCAGTGGTATATCAAATATACCCTAAATCATTTTATGATTATAATGGAGATGGAATTGGAGATTTAAAAGGTGTTACAAAAAAGTTAGATTACTTAAAAGACTTAGGAATAGATTATATATGGCTAACACCATTTTATACATCACCTCAAAGAGATAATGGTTATGATATAGCAAATTACTATGAAGTTGACCCTAGGTTTGGTACTATGGAAGATTTTGAAGAAATAGTTAAAGAGAGTGAAAAAAAGGGAATAAAAATTATTCTTGATATGGTATTTAATCATACATCAACAGAACATGAATGGTTTAAAAAAGCTTTAGAGGGAGATATTAAATATAAAAATTATTATATATTTAAAAAAGGACAAGCAGAAAAAGAACCAACTAACTGGCGGTCTAAATTTGGGGGATCTGCATGGGAGTATGTAGAAAAATTTGATGAATATTATCTTCACCTTTTTGATAAAACTCAAGCAGATCTTAATTGGGATAATGAAGAATTAAGACAGGAGATATACAAGGTGGTTAATTTTTGGATAGAAAAGGGTGTGAAAGGTTTTAGGTTAGATGTTATAAATTTAATATCAAAGCCACAGGTTTTTCAAGATGACTTAAGTGGAGATGGAAGAAAATTTTATACAGATGGAGTAAATATCCATAGATATCTTAAGGAACTTAATGAAAATACTTTTGGCAAGTATGATGATATTATAACTGTTGGAGAGATGTCATCAACAACTATTGATAACTGTATAAAGTACTCAAATTCTAATGAAAAAGAATTATCTATGGTATTTAACTTTCATCATTTAAAAGTTGATTATGAAAATGGAGATAAGTGGACATTAAAAGAGTTTGACTTTAAAGAGTTAAAAAATCTATTTAATTATTGGCAAAAGGGAATGGAAGAAGGAAATGGTTGGAATGCAGTGTTTTGGTGTAATCATGATCAACCAAGAATAGTTTCAAGATTTGGAGATGATAAAAATTATCTTAAAGAATCAGCAAAAATGTTAGCAACAACTATTCATATGTTAAGAGGAACACCGTATATATATCAAGGTGAAGAAATAGCAATGACAAACCCTTATTATGATAGCATAGATAAGTATAGAGATGTAGAGTCAATAAACTACTATAATATATTAAAGGAAGAGGGAAAAAAAGAAGAAGATATAATAAAAATTCTTCAAAGCAAATCCAGGGATAATTCTAGAACACCAGTTCAGTGGGATAATTCATTAAATGGGGGGTTCTCTAAAGGAAAACCTTGGGTGGAAGTTTCAAAGAATTATAAAGATATAAATGTAGAAAAATCATTAGAGGATAAGTATTCGGTGTTTAATCATTATAAAAAGCTAATAGCATTAAGAAAAGAAGAGGATGTAATAGCTTATGGAGATTTTAATATGATTTTAAAAGATCATAAAAAGATATTTGCCTATACAAGAAGTTATAAAGATGAAAAAATACTAGTTATAAATAATTATTATGGAGAAGAGTGTGAATTTAACCTTCCAAAAGATATTTTACAAGAGTTAGGCTCATACAAGGGGCAAGTGCTGATATCAAATTATAGTAATAGCTCAAAGGACTTTAGACAGTTTGTTATGAGACCTTATGAATCAGTGGTGTATAAACTTATTAAATAGATTTTACAATTAAAATATTATATAATATTATTGTGATTAAATAAGCTACTAGATTATTAAATTTAATTTAGTAGCTTATTTACTGTTTAATATAAAATTTTGGAGGGTAAATTATTTTATGGAGAGCAAATATTTTAATATATATAATGACATTATGACAAAAATAGAAAATGGAGAATTAGTACCTAATGAAAAATTACCTTCAGAATCTGTATACATGGATATGTATAATGTATCAAGAGATACAATAAGAAAATCCTTAAATCTTTTAGAACAAAATGGGTATATTCATAAGGCAAAGGGGAAAGGTTCTTTTGTTTTAGATGTTAATAAATTTAACTTTCCAGTGTCGGGAGTTGTAAGCTTTAAAGAGTTATCAGAAAAAATGAATCTTAAAGTTGAAACTATTGTAGAGAAATTCGAAACAGCAAAAAAAGATTCTCCTATTAAGAAAAACTTAAATTGTAGTGAAAATGATGAAATATGGGAAATATTTAGAGTAAGAAAAATAGGAAATGAAAAAATTATTTTAGATAAAGATTATATAAATAAAAAGTTTGTAGAAAATCTTACAAAAGAAATATGTGAGGATTCTATATATAATTATATAGAGAATATTTTAGGCATAAAAATAGCCTTTGCAAAAAAAGAGATAACAGTATCTAGAGTAACAGACGAGGATAGAAAATATTTAGATGTAAATGGTTATGATACTATAGTTGTTGTAAAAAGCTTTACTTATTTAGAAAATGGAAGCCTTTTTCAATATACAGAATCAAGACATAGACCAGATAGATTTAGATTTGTAGACTTTGCTAGAAGAAAATAAATAATAAGGATATGTTTTAAGTAAAATATTATTTAAAACATATCCTTATTTAATTTAGTTATACAGGAAATAATATTCTTGCCATATAAATTGCAAAAGTCATAGTTATACTACAAAAAAGTGTTGATGTAAATACAGCTTGAGAAACAAAATCAGGATGATTATCATACTCCACTGCAATAAGTGCTGCATTAACAGCAGTAGGTGCTGATAATGCTATTATTAAAACTTCAGCCATAACACCATGAATACCTAATATATAAATTAATATCAAAGCTACTACTGGACTTACAATAAGCCTAAGGAAGTTTGCTATATATACATCAGGATGAGATAATTTGAACTTTGTTTTAGAAAGTTGAATTCCAAGAGTTATAAGAGCTATAGGAATTAATGCATCTCCCATATATGTAAAGGATGGCCATATAGGAATATTTACTAAATTATATGGTACAAGTTTTAGTAAAAAGGCTAAGATAATTGCATATATAGCAGGCATTTTAAAAACTTTAATAATTGCAGTTTTTAAATCAACTGTAGCTCGTCCTGCATTTATAAATCCTAAGGTATTACTCATAATAGTTTGGAATGTCATAATAAGTATTTGGCAAGTTAATGCTAAAGCTAAATAAGGAGTTTTCCCATCTATAACAAAAGGTGCGCTACTAAATACAAGAGTAACTAAAGGAATACCTATGTTACCGCTATTAAAAAGACCAATAGAATTTGTCATAGCACCAACAAAATCCCTATCATGCTTTCTAACTTTACAAATAATAAAGGGAATAATTAAGTTCCATATAAATACTAAAGCAGTTACTAAGACTACATTCATTAATTTTAGAGAGATATCTGATTTATATAAATACGTAAAAATGAAACTAGGAACAAAAACATAGAAGTTTAACTTACTAAGAGTTTTTACATCAAGTTTAAATTTTTTACCTAAGATAAATCCTACAATGATAACAACAAATATGGGTAAAATATTATGTAGTAAAATAAATAAAAATATTTCCATTAAGATAAGTCCTTTCTTTATTTTTATAATCTATTTTAATATAGATTAAATTATATAAAATACAATAAATTTATATCGTACTTATTACCATAAAAAAGTATAATACTATAATTAAATAAAAACAAATATAAATAAATAATGTAAATATAAATAAAGTAAATGAATTAAAAAGTAAAAAACACCTTAACATAAGCATGTAGAATGCAAAGTTAAGGTGTTTTTAAATCTATTAAGTTAATTATTCTAATTCATTATCTTGTCTAAGTTTAATCATTTTTTCAGGATTTCTATGTTTCATATAAAGATAAAAAGGTACTCCTGCAAGGATTAACATAAATCCCCAAAGAACATCAGTTGCACCAGAACCATATATTGTCCAAGCAGCATAAGCAAATCCTAAAAGAGGTATTATTGATGATTTTATAAATCTACCAATATTAAAGTTTTTATCACGTTTTGTTAAAAGCATTATTTCAGCAGCAGCAGTTGATGCATAAACAGGTAAGTATGAAAGTGTTGCAAGAACTACTATAAAGTTAAATGCTGAATTAAATGATTTTGTATAGTTCATTAAAAGAAGTATATTAACTAAAACTCCACCAATTATAAGTGACATATATGGAGTCTTAAATTTTGGATGTACTTTCCCAAATACTTCAGGAAAAACTTTATCTTGTGCAGCTGCAAAAGATATTCTAGCAGTTGATAAAATCCAACCAACAGCTGTTCCAATTACACTAACTACTGCGATAATTGTAATTATTGTTATTACATTACTTCCAAGATATTTAGCAAGTATATCAGAAATTGGTGATGAACTTTGTGCAAGAGCACTTTGGCTCATAGCTCCCATAGCAAAAAAGTTTACTAAAAGATATAAAATAAGTGCTATGATTATACCAAGTATTGTACTTCTTTTAACATTTCTCTCAGGATTTTTAATTTCACCAGCATTAACAGAAGCTGATTCAAGCCCTATAAATGCCCAAAGTGTTAAAGTTGCAGCTGATGATATTGTACTAATTCCTTTACCTTTAGGAAACACTGGAGTAATATTTGCTGAATTAAAGTGCATAGCTGCAACTATTATAAAGAATATAAAAAGTAATATTTCAACTACTGTTATAATACTTTGAGTTTGTCCAGCTTTTCTAACTCCAAATATATTAAGGATAGTAGCACCCCATAATATTGCAGAACTAAATAAAAATGAATAAAGATGGTTAACGCCAAGGATTGGGAATATAACGGTTGAATAACTTGTAACTGTTATGATAACGGCAGCATTTGCAATCCAGCAACCATTCCAATATAACCAAGCATTCATAAATCCCATAAAATCTCCAAAAGCAAGTTTTGAATATTCATAAGGACCACCAGTTTTAGGAATTTTAGAGCCTAATTTAGCAAAAGATAAAGCTAGAAATATTGAGCCAATACCTGTTATAATCCATGCTAAAATTGTTGCACCAGGGCCAGAGGTTGATGCTAAGGTTGAAGGTAACATAAATATACCAGAACCCATCATATTTCCAGCAACTAATGCTGTTGCTATGAAAAGACCTATATCCTTTTTAAGATTTTTATTTTCCATGTGTAAAACCATCCTTTATATAAAAATAAAATATTTTAAATCCAAATTACTATATCAGTTTATCACGCTAAAGCGACATTGTAAATACTTATAAATTAATTTATTGATAGAAAAATTTAAAATATACTCTAGTTAGTATTATGTAATAAATTAAATTTTATAAGTTGTATTGTAATAAATATTGAAATTATTTTTCTAATAAGATTTTTTTATTTTATTAGTAACTTATCTTTTAAAATTATTTAAAAATATGGTTAAAACAAATAATATCCTATATTTAACAAAATTACAAAAATATATTGAAAAAGTGTTTAAAAAGCTATAATATTAAAATGTAAATAATTTCATAAAGGAGGATAATTATGGAAAAGATAAAAAAGAAATTTTCTATTATGTTAAGCTTTATTTTTATATTCACTTTTATACAAATGCCTTTGTTAACTTTAGCAAAAGGAAAAAGTGATGAGAAAGTTTATATCAAACTAAGGCTTAATAGGAAAGATATTGATTATGAGGGATGGAATTTTTGGGTTTGGGAACTTAATAAAGATGGAAGACGAGTTGACTTTATAGGGGAAGACAATGATGGAAAATTTACAGTAGTTGAAACTACTAAAGGTGCTGAAAAATTAGGGATTATAGCACGTAAAAGTGTTGAGGGAAATGATTGGGCTATAAACTATACTGGAGATATATTAGTTGATTTAAATGATGGTGATAAAGAAGTTGTAATAACTTATAAAGACTTATCAGAAAAAGAAGATGCTAGTTTTAAAGAGGAAAACCATAGGGAAATACAAGGGAATAATGAGGATAATACGGAAATAGATATTATAAAAAATAATACAGAAGAAAATATAGAGTTAGGAGAAATCGATTCCGAAAGTAAGGATATTATTTATGAAGTAGAATCAAGTGCGGCTAAAGAAGAAATTGAAAGTTCTAATATATATGAAATAAAAGACTTAGATAGAGATTTTGAAAATGTTAAATTAAATCTTCATTATTATAGGTTTGATGAAAGCTATGATAATTGGGATGTTTGGTCTTGGTTAGATGGTATAAAGGGAGGAGAAGGATACGACTTCACATCAGATGATAGTTATGGAAAGATTGCTACAATTAATTATGAAAATGTGATAAATGCTGATGAGAGAGGAATTGGAGTAATAATTAGAAGACCAGATTGGAGTAATAAAGATATCGAAACAGATAGATTTATAAACTTAGCTTATGCAAATAATGATGGAGTTATAAATGCTTATTTTGTTCAGAATAACGAAGAAATAGTTTTTAGGGAAGAGGATGCAATAACAAATCCAGGGTTTATATCAGCTAAGATAGATTCCTTAAACAAGGTAAAATTTACTTTAAACAGCAAATTGAGTGAAGAGGATATAAAGAATATAAAATCTAAAATAAAAATTACAGAAGGAGAAAAGGAGAAATTTATAGAAATAGATTCTATTAAAATTAATGAAGATTTGTTAAGTGGAATTATAACTACAAAAGTAGATTTAGATATTACAAAAATATATACACTAGAAATGGAGGGCTTTTCAGATATGGAAATTACTTTAGGAAAAATATATGAAAGTGAAGAATTTAAAAATCTTTATCATTATGATGGTGAGTTAGGAAGTATATATAGCAAAGATTTAACTAAGTTTGTTTTATGGGCACCAACTGCAAAAGAGGTACAGCTTGCTTTATTTAATACAGGAGATTATAACTTAGAAAAGTCACCTAAAGAAGTTATAAGTATGATTAAAGGTGAAAATGGAATTTGGTATTATGAAGCAAAGGGCAATTTAAAGGGAACTTATTACACATATTTAGTAAACAATACTGGTGAGGTAAAAGAGGTTACAGACCCTTATGCTAAAGCTGTTGGAGTAAATGGTATAAGGGCTATGGTAGTAAACTTAAGTGATACAAATCCAAAGGATTGGGAAAATGACACTAAACCAGAGCTTACTGATGCAACAGATTCAATAATATATGAAATGCATATAAGAGATTTTACAATTGATGAATCTTCAGGGGTTTCTTTAGGGGTTAGTGGAAAATATAATGGAGTTTGGGAAGAAGGTACTACTTTATTTGGCAATGGAGATATAAAAACAGGTGTTGATCATTTAGTTGAGCTTGGAATAACGCATCTGCATCTGCTTCCAACTTTTGACCACAGATCTATAGACGAAACAAAATTAGATGAAGCACAATATAATTGGGGCTATGATCCTCAAAATTATAATGTTCCAGAAGGATCTTATTCAAGTAACCCTTATGAAGCAGAGGTAAGAATAGAAGAGTTTAAGACTATGGTTATGGAACTTCATAAGGCTGGAATAAGAGTGGTTATGGATGTAGTTTATAATCATACAGGTTTAACTTCAGATTCACATTTGAATTTAGCAGTTCCTAATTATTATTACAGACAAAATGCAGAGGGTGGATTTTCAAATGGTTCAGGCTGTGGAAACGAGTTAGCTTCAGAGCGTTCTATGGTTAGGAAAATGATGGTTGATTCTGTGAGTTTTTGGGCTAAAGAATATCATATAGATGGATTTAGATTTGACCTTATGGGACTTCATGATATAAACACTATGAAAGAAATAAGAGAAGAATTAAATAAAATAGATGAATCTATAATAGTTTATGGTGAAGGATGGACAGGAGGAGATTCTCCACTTTCAGACTCTGAAAAATCTACTAAATTAAATACGTTAAAATACGGAGAGTTCCAAATTGCAGCTTTTAGTGATGATATGAGAGATGGTATAAAGGGACATGTTTTTGAAACTACTACACCTGGATTTATAAATGGTTATAGAGGACTTGAGGAAATGATTAAATTTGGAGTAGTGGCTTCAGTAAATCATCCTCAAATTAAATATGGAATAAATCCAACGCCATATGAAGGATATTCAACAGCATATTGGGCAAATGAGCCATACCAGACTGTAAATTATGCCTCAGCCCATGATAATTTAACTTTATGGGACAAGCTTCAAAGTACTAAGGAAGAGGCAACAGAAGAAGAATTAAAGGCAATGAATAAAATGTCTGCGGCTATTGTTTTAACTTCTCAAGGTATTCCATTTTTCCAAGGGGGAGAAGAATTTTTAAGAACAAAACAATATGAAGATGGAAGTTTTGAAGAAAATAGTTATAACAAGCCAGATAGTATAAATGCAATAGATTGGACAAGAAAAGAAACTTATAATGATGTATTTAATTATTATAAGGGACTGATAGAACTTAGAAAATCTCATAAAGCTTTTAGAATGAATTCAAGTATAGATATTCAGGAAGGAGTTAATTTCTTAGAGAAGGGTACAAATTTCAAAGGTGAAAACATAGTTGCCTACACTATAGATGGAACTATTGTTAATGATGCTTGGAAAACTGTTTCAGTAATATTTAATGCAAATAGTGAAGATGTTGAAGTAACACTTCCAAAGGAAGAGTGGGTAGTTGTAGTTAATGGAGAAAGTGCAGGAACTCAAAACTTAGGAGAAATAAATGGAAATAAAGTTATAGTGCCTAAAAATACGTCTTATGTTCTTGTTGATAAAGAGAGTTTTAAAGGTGAAGGAGTTACTCCTCCAACAGAAGATAATAAAAACGAAGATACAAAACCAGAAGATGATAATAATGCTTTTAATAGTGATACTAATGGAGATAATAGTGGAAATGAAAATAATGACAACAAAGTTGAAAATAATGGGGATTCACAAAATACAACAAAAAATAATAAACCAGTTATAAGCGCTATTGATAAAAAAATAAGTATTGGTGAAACATTCAATGAAAAAGAAGCACTAAAGGGAGTTACAGCCCATGATACTGAAGATGGAGATATAACAGCTAATATAAAAATTATTGAAAATACAGTTAACTCACAAAGAATAGGAAAATACAAAGTAACTTATGAGGTTGCAGATAGTAATGGAAATAAAATCACTAAAACAATTAATGTAACAGTGCAAGATAAAAAACTTGTTCATACAGGTGGAGTCCCAGTAGAAATTATAGGAATTATAGGTTTAGCTATGATAGGAATAGGTTCTATATTATTTATTAGAAAAAAGAAAGGAATAAATTAAATAGAAGCAAAAGGATACTATATTAAAAATTTAATATAGTATCCTTTTTGTTTATATATATAGTATTAGTTTGCTAGTTATAGAAACTATAAAATTTATATTAAAATATATATTTTAATAACTGTATGATTTACTTAACATTTAATAAGTCTCTTATTACAGCTGTAGCATCCATAAGTGGAGATATTGATTTTTCTTTATTTAATCTATTTATTATTTTAGATAGGAATTCTGATAAATCAACTGACATAAACCATTCAGCATCAAGTAATTCTTGTGGAGCATAAGTTAAATTAGTTGAATATACTCTTGAGATTATTCCATCTTTATAGTATTTATTAAACTTTTCAAGTCCTTCTGTAAAGAATGCAAAAGTTGTTGCTACATAAACATTTTTAGCATTTCTATTTTTAAGTTCTAATGCGATATCAAGAACTGACTCACCAGAAGCTATCATATCATCAACTATTAAAACATCTTTTCCTTCTACGTCTCTACCCATATACTCATGATTAACTATAGGGTTTTTACCATTAACAACTAAAGAATGGTCTCTTCTTTTGTAGAATAATCCAACATCTACTCCAAGTACGCTAGAGTAATAGATAGCTCTATCCATAGCTCCAGTATCAGGGCTTATAACTAATAATTTTTCTTTGTTTCTTTCTAATGTTTTTTCATTTGTTATAAGTGATTTAACTATATCATAAGTTGGATATATGTTTTCAAAAGATAATAAAGGAATGGCATTTTGTACATTAGGGTCATGAACGTCAAATGTTAATATTTCATCAACACCTAGTCTTTCTAATTCTTGAAGAGCTAAGGCACAATCAAGAGATTCTCTACCCTTACGTCTATGTTGTCTAGATTCATAAAGAAGTGGCATAATAACAGTTATTCTACTAGCTTTTCCTCTTATAGCAGATACTGCTCTTTTTATGTCTTGGAAATGTTCATCAGGTCCCATATTGTGTATAAAACCAAACATTTTATAAGTGCAACTATAATTACCTATATCACATACAAGATAGATATCTTTACCTCTTACAGAATCTGAAAGTTTAGCTTTTCCTTCACCATTAGAAAATCTAACTTCATCAATAGGTATTAAATAAGAATCAGTAGTATTTCTTTTAGCTCTTATTAGATTATCTATTTTTTCTCCTAAATCTTTAGCGCTTTGTAAAGCTATTATTCCTAACTCGTGAGTTAATTCATTCATAGTTTATGTATCTCCTCTATTTAATTCCTTTAGTTTTTTTATTTTATTTAACTTTCAAGTCAAACAATAATATTATATACTAATAATAAATATTAATAAAGTTACTTAGCGAAATTTGTAGTAAAAAATAATAATAAAATTTATAGCTTATATGCAATAATATATTAGATATACTAGTTAAAAAAATTTTGAAAGGGGATAAAATTATGACTATAAAGGTTCATGAAAATACTGTAGAAAAAGTTAAAAATATTATTAAGGAAGAAGGGAAAGAGGGGCTTAGAATAGAAACTTGTGGTGCTTCTTGTGGGGGAACAAATTTTAAAATTTTTCCAGATAATATCAATGCTGAAAAGGATTATATTATTACAGATGAAAATGGCATAAAAATAATAATGGAAAAGAATATTAGTAATATGTTTTCAGAGGCTGTGATAGAGTATAAAAAAACAATTTTAGGTTGGGAATTTAAAATATATTAAGG